>NZ_JBRCLD010000001.1:0-9310 GCF_053487655.1 Thermaurantiacus sp.
CCCGGGTGCAGGGGGCCGGAGCGCAGAGGGCCAGAGCGCAGGGGGCCGAAGCGCAGGGGGCCGGGAGACCCAGGGGCCAGGGGCCGGAGGAAACGGGGAGACTCTCGCTTCGGGGCGATATCTTGGGTCAGCCAAGCCGGCGAGCTGGCTGGCGGAGCCGGTCCCACTGGGCAAATTCGTGCGCAATCGAGGCTTCGACCAGCTGTTCCCACAACGTCTCCACCAGCTCAGGCGCCAGCCCGTGGCTGGCTGCAAGCGCCTTCACGCGGGCAATCACTTCGGCCTTGCGCACCTCATCGCGCACCTCCTCGCGGCGAAGCTTGATCCGCGCTGCTGCATCCATGAAGCGCATGCGCTCGGCAATCAGCGCGACGAGCTCGGAGTCGATTGCATCAACTGCAGCACGGACTTCGTGCATGGCCGTCGCAAGCTCTGGCCTGATGCGAGTCATTTCGGGCTGCGCCAGCTGCCAGTCTCCATCCAGACAAGAACAGGACGGAACGGAACAACCCAGGCGATGCCGAGCAGCAGCCAGACCGGCAGCTGCAGCAGCGGATGGAGCCCGGTCACCGGCTCGGCCAAACGCACAACAAGAAGCGCATAGACGAAGAGGAACAGGATGAGACCAAGGATTCCAAACGGCCGGCGCAGGCTTGGGGTCATGGCCCTTCTCATATCCCGCCTACCGGACATCGCCTAGGCTCTTTGCTGCCGCGGCTTCCCTGTCACTGCGGCACCGGAGAAGCCGCGTTGGAGTTGCCACAAAGTCGAGCCGCTCGTCCCACGGGGCAAGCGGGAGAGCATCGGCTTCCTGCATGTCCCAGGCAAGGCCGATGGCCAGGACGGGCCCCGCCGAGCGCAGCGCCCGGAGCGTGCGATCATAATGGCCGCCGCCCTGGCCGAGGCGTCCGCCGCGCCGATCGAAGAGAAGGAGCGGAACGAAGAGAAGAGAGGGAGTGACGAGGGGCGCAGTTGCGGAGGGCTCGAGGATGCCATGGCGGCCCGGGCTGAGGTCGTCTGCTCGGCTTAGATGAAAGCTGAGACTGCCGCTTGTGGTTACCCGCGGGAAGCAGAGCGTCTCGATATCCCGAGCGATCGGCTCTGGGTCCACTTCACTTGCCATTGCCGCATAGCTTGCAACCACCGCGCCGCCAACAAGGAGTGGCCGCACACGGGCAGCGAGCGCCTCCTCGAGCGCACGCCGCACCTGGACTGCGAGGCCCGCGACATGGGCCCGGCGCGCTGCACGGGCATGCTTTCGCAATACCTGCCGTGCCGCCTGGGCCTGCCGTGCCGCCTGGTCTTGCCGTGCCGCCTGGGCTTGCCGTGCCACTTGGTCCACGCCTGCATCCCAACCCAATTTGCCTGGGCTCCGGAGGTGGCGGGACCGGTTCGACCGTTTGCCCGGAAATCCGCTGACGCCTTCGACGCCAGGTGGGCGCCGTGATCACTGGACCAGGATCCGGTGAGGAACGGCACCCTTTCGGATGATATCGCCTCAGGGATGTTCGATAGCGCGCATCGACCAGACCCCGCCTCAAGCCAGTCTAGGATCGCTTCGCTTCCGGCTCAACCCCTGCCGCCCGCTCGAGGCGGGCAGCCAGTGACTCGAACCCAGCGGCGAGTGCCGCAAGCCGCTCGAACAGCTCCTCACCTGGGCGGCTCCGGTCCAGCATCTCGCCTGTGACCTGGAGGCCCGCCATTAGGAGCAAGCGCACTTCCGTCAGCGCACCAAGCGCTGACGCAAGCGCTTGCGCTCGCCGGTCGAACTCGCGCGCTGCCGCCTCGAGTGCACGCTCGTCACCATCGCGGCAAGCAAGGCGATAGCTGCGACCCCCGACTTCAACGAGAACTTCAGCCATCCAAACTGTCCAGAAGTCGATCCATGGCAGCGAGAACCTGCCGTGCCTCGGCCGCGAGCGGCCCGGACTCCCCGAGCCGGGCCTCGATCCGCGCCGTGGCATCGGCACAGCGGACGAGAGCATGCCCAAGCCGATCAAGAACGGCCCAGGGTGCCGACGAGTCCGTCTCCATCTCCCGCTGATCCGGGGAGTCTGCTGCCATTCCCCTTCCTCCCTTGGCCCTGCCTGAAGAAGTCGAGTGCGTTAGGACAGTTTGGTAAGACATGATCTCGGGTCTGGTCAATCCGGCCGCCTGGGTGTCCGGGCGACTGCGCGTGCGGGGCGGCCGGTTGATTTTGGGGGTTGCCTTTGCAAGGGGATGGTGCGGCGGTCGAATCGGCCGCGCCATGCCGCGCGCGCATGCAAAGGCGCCGCATCAAGGGGATCGGAGTGACTGCAGCAATCGATGCCGGGCGTTTGGCTTCGATGGCAAACGCCATCCGCGCGCTTGCGATGGATGCAGTCGAGGCGGCCAATTCGGGTCATCCCGGAATGCCCATGGGCATGGCCGATGTCGCCACTGTTCTCTTTACACGCTATCTGAAGTTCGACCCAGAAGCTCCTGACTGGCCAGACCGGGACCGGTTCGTCCTGTCTGCTGGCCATGGCTCGATGCTGCTCTACGCCGTCCTCCACCTCGCCGGCTATGCCCGGCCGACGATGGAGGACATCCGGCAGTTCCGTCAGCTCCACTCGCCCTGCGCTGGGCATCCGGAGGCGACCGAGCTTGAAGGGGTGGAGACGACCACCGGGCCGCTGGGGCAGGGGCTCGCAACCGCCGTTGGCATGGCGATCGCCGAGCGGCATCTGAACGCCATATTCGGGGCGGATCTTGTCGACCACCGGACGTTTGTCATTGCTGGCGATGGCTGCCTCATGGAAGGTGTGAGTCACGAGGCGATCGGGCTTGCGGGCCATCTCGGCCTTGGCAGGCTCATCCTCCTGTTCGATGACAATGGCATCTCGATCGACGGTCCGACCAGTCTTGCCACGTCTGAGGACCATTCGGCCCGGTTCGCGGCTGCGGGCTGGCATGTCGAGGTCTGTGATGGCCATGATGTGGCGGATATCGACCGCGCCATCGCTGCAGCCCTTGCGGATCCCCGCCCGTCTTTGGTGCGCTGCCGCACCATCATCGGCTTTGGCGCGCCTACGCGGGCTGGAAGCGAGAAGACCCATGGCAGCCCGCTTGGTGCTGCCGAGGTGGCGGGCGCGAAAGCAAGGCTTGGATGGACGGCGCCGCCGTTTGAAGTGCCGGAGCCGATCCTTGCCGAGTGGCGGCGAGCGGGCGCTCGCGGGCGGGCGGCACGCAAGGCCTGGGAAGCGCGGCTTGCCGCCCACCCCGAGGCTGCCGAATTCGCCCGCCGCATGGAGGGCCGGCTCCCGCCGCTCGACCTTGCGATCGCGCCCGCCAATGTCGCCTCGCGCAAGGCCTCCGAGATGGTGCTGGAGAAGGTCAACGCCCAGCTGCCGGAGACGATCGGCGGCTCGGCCGATCTCACGGGCTCCAACAACACGCGAACAGCTGGCCTTGCGCTCCTGACGAAGGCGACTCCTGGCGGCCGCTATCTCCACTATGGCATCCGCGAGTTCGGCATGGCAGCTGCCATGAACGGCATGGCGCTCCACGGTGGCATCATCCCCTATGGTGGCACTTTCCTCGTCTTTTCCGACTATTGTCGGCCAGCGCTGCGGCTGGCGGCGCTGCAGCGGCTCGGGGTCATCCATGTGATGACGCATGATTCAATTGGCCTTGGCGAGGATGGTCCGACGCACCAGCCAGTCGAGCATCTGATGGCGCTTCGCGCGATCCCTGGCCTTGTCGTCTATCGGCCAGCGGATGCTGTCGAGACAGCCGAGTGCTGGGAACTCGCACTGATGGACCGGCAGCGGCCGTCGGTGCTGGCGCTTTCCCGGCAGAACCTGCCGGCGCTGCGGGAAGCGGGTGGGCCCAATCGTGCGGCCGGGGGCGGCTACCGGCTGGTCGAGGCGCGCGGCACCCGCCGGGTCGTGCTTGTTGCAACCGGCTCGGAAGTGGCGCCTGCCTGTGACGCGGCTGCCCTTCTCGAAGCGGAGGGCATTGGCTGCGATGTCGTCTCGCTGCCGTCCTGGACGCACTTTCTCGCGCGCCCGGCCGAAGAGCGGCTGGCACTCGTGCCGCCGGATGTGCTGCGGGTGTCGGTCGAGGCCGGCATTACGCTTGGCTGGGAGCGGATCATCGGTGCCGATGGGCTCATGATCGGGCTCAACCAGTTCGGGGCCTCGGCCCCGGCTGCCGTCCTGTTCCGCCATTTTGGCTTTACAGGTGAGGCCATCGCCGACCGGGTGCGCACCCGGCTGGCCAACGGACACGAAGAGACAGAAGGAAGAAACAGAGGAGCGCGCGCATGGTGAAAGTGGCGATCAACGGGTTCGGGCGGATCGGGCGGCTGGTGCTCCGCGCTGCCATCGAGAGCGGCCGGTCGGATATCGAGGTGGTCGCCATCAACGATCTTGCAGATGCTGCCGCCAATGCCCGCCTGCTTGCCCGCGACTCCGTGCATGGCCCCTTTCCGGGCAAGGTCGAGGCGGATGGGGACTCCATCCTGGTCGAAGGCCGGCGCATCCGCGTGACTGCCGAGCGCGACCCGGCAAAGCTCCCCCACCGCGACCTTGGCGTTGATATCGCGCTTGAGTGCACGGGGCTTTTCACGGATGCAGCGAAGGCCCGCCTCCACCTTGATGCGGGGGCAAAGCGGGTGCTGGTTTCAGCGCCAGCGAAGGGTGCGGACTTGACGGTCGTCTACGGCGTCAATCACGACCGGCTCACGGCGGATCATCGGATTGTCTCCAACGCGTCTTGCACCACCAACTGCCTGGCCCCGGTTGCCAAGGTGATGGCCGAGACGGTCGGCATCGAGCGGGGCCTCATGACGACCATTCACGCCTACACCAACGATCAGCGCATCCTCGACCAAATTCACGGCGACCCGCGCCGCGCCCGGGCAGCGGCCATGTCGATGATCCCAACGACAACCGGTGCCGCGCGCGCGGTGGGGGAAGTGCTGCCGGCATTGAAGGGCAAGCTCGATGGCTCAGCTGTGCGGGTGCCGACAGCCAATGTGAGCCTCGTGGACTTGACCTTCGTGCCTGGCCGCGCCACCAGCCGCGAGGAAGTCAACGGAGCATTGAAGGCCGCAGCAGAAGGCGCGCTCCGGGGCATTCTTGCCTACACCGAAGAGCCACTGGTCTCGGTGGACTTCAACCATGATCCAGCTTCGTCCACAGTTGACAGTCTCGAGACGGCTGTCATCGAGGGGCAGCTCGTGCGGGTCGTCTCCTGGTACGACAATGAGTGGGGCTTCTCGAATCGCATGCTTGATACGGCAGTGGCCATGGGGCGTCTGCTGTGACGTTCCGCACCCTTGATGACCTGCCCGCTGACCTTGCTGGCAAGCGCGTGCTGGTCCGGGTCGACCTAAACGTGCCCATGGCCGGGCATGAAGTGACCGACGACACGCGTCTCAAGGCGACCCGGCCGACGATCGAGGAGCTGGCGCGGCGGGGTGCGCGGGTTTTGCTCCTGTCCCACTTCGGGCGGCCGAAGGGGAGGGACCCGCAAGCGACTCTTGCCCATGTCGTGCCTGCGCTTGCCACTGTGCTCGGCCGGCCGGTCGGGTTCCTGGCGGATTGCGCTGGCGAGGACATGGAAGCAGAGACCCGGGCCCTTGCAGATGGCAGCGTGACCGTGCTCGAGAACACCCGCTTCCACCCAGGCGAGGAAGCCAATGATCCCGGTTTTGCAGCGGCGCTCGCGCGGCTCGGCGACCTTTATGTCAATGATGCCTTTTCTGCTGCTCATCGCGCCCATGCCTCAACCGAGGGGCTGGCGCGGTTGCTTCCCGCCTACGCCGGGCGGCAGATGGAAGCGGAACTCCGCGCCCTTTCGGCCGTGCTCAAGAGCCCGCGCCGGCCGGTTGCGGCCATCGTCGGCGGCGCTAAGGTCTCAACCAAGATCGCGGTCCTTTCGCATCTTGTCGAGAACGTCGATCATCTGGTCATCGGGGGCGCGATGGCCAACAGCTTCTTGGCAGCAAAGGGCATGGCCATTGGCCGCTCGCTCCATGAGCCGGACCAGCTGGAGACTGCCTGCGGGATCATGGCAGCGGCTGCGCGGGCGGGCTGCACTGTCCACCTGCCATATGATGTCGTCGTCGCGCGTGAATTCCGCGCCCATGCCGATCACCGGATTGTCAGCGTTCATCATGTCGAGCCCGACGAGATGATTGTCGACCTCGGGCCCCATGCCGTGGAAGCGCTCGCTGACCTTATGAAGACCTGCGCGACTTTGGTCTGGAACGGGCCGCTTGGCGCCTTCGAGCTGCCGCCATTTGATACGGCGACACTGGCACTTGCCCGGCTTGTCGCTGCCCTGACGGGTGAAGGCCATCTGATTTCGGTTGCCGGAGGTGGCGACACGGTTGCCGCACTCAATAAGGCCGGCGTCGCGGATCAGTTCAGCTTTGTCTCGACGGCCGGCGGTGCCTTCCTCGAATGGATGGAGGGCCGCACGCTTCCCGGTGTTGCCGCCCTTGAACAGGAGAGTGTCGCATGAAGATGACCAGGGCCGTTCGTCGCATCCTCGATGCGTATGAAAGCGACAATCCGGGGACGAAAGCCAACCTCGCCCGGATGCTGATGGCAGGTCGCCTCGGCGGCACGGGAAAGATGGTGATCCTGCCTGTTGACCAGGGTTTCGAGCATGGCCCGGCGCGCAGCTTTGCGATCAATCCCCCGGCCTATGACCCGCACTACCACTTCCGGCTTGCAATCGACGCAGGTCTAAACGCCTATGCAGCGCCACTTGGCATGCTGGAAGCCGGAGCCGACAGCTTCGCTGGCCAGATCCCAACCATCCTCAAGGTCAACAGCTCGAACAGCTGGGCGACTGCCAAGGATCAGGCAGTGACTGCAGGCGTGGACGATGCGCTGCGGCTGGGCTGCGCGGCCATTGGCCTTACCATCTATCCGGGCTCCGAGCATTTCGACGGCATGGTGGAAGAAGCGCGCGAGCTGATTGCCGAAGCGAAGGCAGTCGGCCTTGCGGCTGTTGTCTGGTCCTATCCGCGCGGTGGCAAGCTTTCCAAGGACGGTGAGCTTGCCCTCGATGTTGGCGCCTATGCCGCGCACCTTGCCTGCCTCATCGGTGCGCATATCGTGAAGGTGAAGCTGCCGACCGACCATATTGAACAGGCGGATGCGAAGAAGGCCTATGAGGGGGGCGACTGGTCGACCCAGGCGAAGCGGGTTGCCCATGTGGTCAAGGCCTGTTTCGAGGGCCGGCGTCTCGTCGTCTTCTCAGGCGGGGCGGCCAAGGGTGCGGACGCGGTGTTCGCGGATGCGCGCGCCATTCGCGATGGCGGTGGCAATGGCTCGATCATCGGGCGCAACAGCTTCCAGCGCCCACGCGAGGAGGCGCTTGCTCTTCTCGACCGGATCATCCGCATCTACCTGGGCCGCGAATGAGCGATGATCCGCTGGCCGATTTCGGCCGCGAGGAACGGCCACCCTGCCAGCTCTACCTCATCTCCCCGCCGGCGTTCGACCTTGCGACCCACGCCCGGGCGCTTGAACAGGTGCTCAAGGCCGGTGGCCCGGTGGCAGCCTATCAGCTCCGACTGAAGGGGGCGGCGGATGCCGAAGTGCTTGCAGCTGCCGAGCGCCTGCTGCCGATCTGCCAGGCGCATGAGGTGGCATTCCTCGTGAATGACCGGGCCGACCTCGCCAGGCTGGCCGGTGCCGACGGCGTGCACCTCGGCCAGACGGACGGGAGCGTGGCGCAGGCGCGTGCGCATCTCGGCCCTCAGGCGCAGATCGGGGTCACCTGCCATGGCAGCCGACACCTGGCCATGGAGGCCGGTGAGGCGGGCGCCAACTATGTTGCCTTCGGTGCCTTCTTCCCGACCGCCACCAAGGAGGTCTCCCTGACGGCCACACCCGCCATCCTCTCCTGGTGGACGGCGATCTCGCCCATCCCCTGTGTCGCCATCGGCGGGATTACGCCAGCCAATTGCCGGCCGCTGGTCAAAGCCGGCGCCGATTTCCTGGCCGTCTCAGCCGCCATATGGGCAGCGCCCGACCCGGCCGCGGCCGTCCAGGCTTTTGCGCCTCAACTGGCCCCCGCCTGAGCGCTGAGCGTCAGGCAGCAGCGGCATGACGCGTGCGTCGCGCGGCCATGCCGACCAGACCGAAACCGGCGATCAGCATCGCCCAGGTCGAAGGCTCGGGAATGACTCCACCGCTTCGCGAAATCGTCTGGGCGACCCAGCCGCCCCCACCCGCCGGCGACTGTTCGACAAAATAGGGAATCCCAGTGGTCAGATCGTTGACGAAGGCACAGAAGCTCTCTTCAATGTGTGTGCAAAAAGACGAGCCGCCTTCAGTTGCAATGACCATCACCTTAATCCAGGGAGACCAGGAGAAGGTCAGCGGATACGGAAAATTGGCGATCACGGTCGTGAGCACCGATGTATTTGCCTCATAAAAGAGGCTGGTATCGAAGGTGGCGGTATAGCTCATGATCAACGGGTCGATTGGCGGTGCAGGAGAGCCGAAAAGGACCTGCCAATTCGTTGCCGTGAAGGACGCGTTGATGGTCACAATCGCAGCGTCGGCCGCCTGCGCGACGAACGAAGCCACAGCTGCCAAAGCAAACTTCTTCATCATGGAAGCCCCCTCTCAGACCCCGCATCGTCAAGCGTGAACAACGCCGATGCTGCTGCATCCCATATCAGCCCGCGCGGTGTCAAGATCTTTGTTCCGCGGCAGTTGCTTGCGCTGCCCCACCTCGGCTAAGGGCGCGCACGCTCTTTCATGGCAGGTGAGGCAATGAAAATCAGTGGCGTGGACATTCGTCCCGGCAATATCATCGAATATGAGGGTGGCATCTGGCGTGCTGTCAAGACGCAGCACACCCAGCCCGGCAAGGGCGGGGCCTATATGCAGGTCGAAATGAAGAACCTGATCGATGGGCGCAAGACCAATGTGCGGTTCCGCTCGGCCGAGATTGTGGAGCGCGTGCGGCTCGATACCAAGGATTTCCAGTTCCTCTATGCCGAGGGCGACCAGCTGACCTTCATGGACAAAGAGACCTATGACCAGGTGCAGCTGCCACGCGATCTCCTTGGCGATGCAGCGGCCTTCCTCGCCGATGGCATGGATGTGACCATGGAACTTTATGAGGACCGGCCCATTTCGGTGCAGCTGCCTGACCAGGTCGAATGCACGATCGTCGAGGCCGACGCAGTGGTGAAGGGCCAGACGGCGAGTTCGAGCTACAAGCCGGCGCTTCTTGAGAATGGCGTGCGCATCATGGTGCCGCCCCACATTGAGAGCGGCACCCGCGTCGTCGTCGACGTCTATGAACAGAC
>NZ_JBRCLD010000002.1:0-25275 GCF_053487655.1 Thermaurantiacus sp.
GGCGGATGCTAGCAGGGTGTCAGGAGCAGGGCATCCCGCCGATGCTCTTCCCGTGCGGTCGTGGCGGAACTGGTAGACGCGCAGCGTTGAGGTCGCTGTGGCCGAAAGGCCGTGGAAGTTCGAGTCTTCTCGACCGCACCAGAGGCGCGCGTTGGAGCCAGAGGCGTGCGTTGAAGAAGGCGGACGCGTGCAATCCGGGGGTTGGGGCCAGGGTTTCTGGGGCCTGGTCTTGGCAGGCTTGACTGTCGCCAAGGCCAGGCTGCATTTCGCCCCGCACGCGCTTGCCGCGATTTCCCAACTTGCCCCTCTCTGGAAGGAGGAGGTTGGAAAAACGCTGCAGCACCTTGCCACCAGGAGCCGGACAGTTGCCGGCTAGTGGGTTGCGCTTCCCATCTCGATCCACCCAAGAGGCTTGGGGGACTTCTCCATATAGCCCTGCTCGACATCGCCGAGCCGGAAGCCGGCGGCCGCGATTGCAGCCGCGACCGGGCGCGTGAGATTGCAGCCGCCAGCCACGCGCTTCCACACCGGCTCGAGCCAGTGCTGCCAGCGGCAAGGGCCGGGATCAGGCGCAAGCCCGTGCTCGAGAAAGAGGAGGGTGCCGCTGGGCTTCAGCACCCGCCTTGCCTCGGCAAGCGCCCGCGCTTGGTCCGAGACGCTGCACAGCGTAAAGGTTGTCACCACAGTGTCGAAGCTCGCGTCTGGAAAGGGCAGCGCCTCGGCCACACCGTGGACGATGTCGAGCGGGATGGCAGCATGCGGCGCCGCCCGGGCGCGCGCCAGCAGCGGGTCAGAAGGATCGATGCCGGTCACGCGGGTCACGCGCGCTGGATCATAGAGGGCAAGATTGGCCCCTCCGCCGACCCCATATTCAAGCACGTCTCCTGCTGCACGCGGAATGATCTTGGCGCGGCGCTTCATGAGGGGCGGCTGCGTGCAGGCAAAGCCGATGAGGCGCGGCACGACATGGCGATCCCACCAGGAGAGCGGCGGGATTGGCGCCACCGCCATCTCAGGCTGCGAGCTTCCGGAGCACGTGCGGGAGGATCCCGCCAGCGTAGAAATAGTCGAGCTCGTTTAAGGTATCGATCCGGCACAGCGCTTCAAATGCGCCCTCGCTTCCATCGGCGCGGCGGAACCTGACCTCGACCTTTTGCCGCGGCGTGAGGTGCTGGAGGCCGGCAATCGAGAAATGCTCATCGCCCTGAAGCCCGAGTGCGGCAGCGCTTGCGCCTTCCTCGAACTGGAGCGGCAGCACGCCCATGCCGACGAGGTTCGAGCGGTGGATGCGCTCAAAGCTCTCTGCGATGACGGCGCGAACCCCCAGAAGCCGGGTGCCCTTGGCAGCCCAGTCGCGGCTGGAGCCGGTTCCATATTCACGCCCGGCCAAGATGATGAGTGCCGTCCCCTCGGCCTGGTAGCGCATGGCGGCATCGAAGATGGGGAGCACCTCGCCGCTTGGGAAATGGGTGGTGAACCCGCCCTCGGTTCCTGGGGCGATGCGATTGCGGATGCGGATGTTGGCAAAGGTGCCGCGCATCATGATCTCGTGATTGCCGCGCCGGGCACCATAGCTGTTGAACTGGTCCTTGGGGACTTGCCGCTCCATGAGATAGCGACCAGCGGGGCTGTCGGCCTTGATCGCGCCCGCGGGCGAGATGTGGTCGGTTGTGATGCTGTCGCCCAGGAACGCCAGCACCCGGGCATCGATGATGTCTGCCACGGGGGCGGGGGTCATGGTGAGGCCCTCGAAATAGGGCGGGTTCTGAACATAGGTCGAAGCCGGGTTCCAGCGGTAGGTCGCGCCCTCAGAGACTTGGATCCCCCGCCAGTGGGCATCGCCATCAAAGACGTTGGCGTAGCGCGCCCGGAACATCTCTGGCGTCACGGCGCCTGCCACCATCGCTTCCACTTCGGCATTGCTAGGCCAGATGTCGCGCAGATAGACGTCCTCGCCGCTTTCGGACTGGCCGATGGGAGTCTCGAGGATGTCGGAGCGGATCTCGCCCTTGAGCGCATAGGCAACGACGAGGGGCGGCGAGGCGAGGTAATTGGCTTTCACATCCGGGCTGACCCGGCCCTCGAAATTGCGGTTGCCCGAGAGCACCGAGGCCGCAACCAAGTCATTGGCGGTGATGGCCTCGGAAATGGGGGCAGGAAGCGGGCCGGAATTGCCGATGCAGGTGGTGCAGCCGTAGCCGACGAGGTTGAACCCGAGCGCATCCATGTCAGCAGTGAGGCCCGAGCGGTCGAAATAGTCGGTCACCACTTGCGAGCCGGGTGCAAAGCTGGTCTTGACCCAGGGCTTGGGGGCAAGGCCGCGTTCGCGCGCCTTCCTTGCAACGAGGCCGGCGGCGACCAGCACGTTGGGATTGGACGTGTTGGTGCAAGAGGTGATGGCTGCGATCACGACATCGCCATGGCCGAGATCATGCGACGCGCCCTTGACTGGCACGCGCTTGTCCTCCTCGCCCATCTTGCCATAGCCCCCGGCAAGCTCCGCCATGAAGCTCTCGTCCACCTGGCCGAGGGCCACGCGGTCTTGCGGGCGGCGGGGACCAGCAAGCGAAGGCTCGACGGTGGCCAAGTCGAGCTCCAGCATGTCCGTGAAGAGGGGGTCGGGTGTTGCGGCCTCGCGCCACAGCCCCTGCGCCTTCGCATAGGCCTCCGCGAGCGCCACGCGGTGCGCGTCGCGGCCAGTGAAGCGCAGATAGGCAATCGTCGTGGCATCGACCGGGAAGAAGCCGCAGGTGGCCCCATATTCCGGGGCCATGTTGGCGATGGTCGCACGGTCGGCCAGGGTGAGTGCGTCAAGGCCTGGCCCGCAGAACTCAACAAACTTGCCGACCACGCCCTTCTTCCGGAGCATCTGGGTGACGGTCAGCACGAGGTCGGTTGCGGTCACGCCTTCGGCCAGCGTGCCGATGAGGCGAAAGCCGATGACCTCCGGGATGAGCATCGAGACGGGCTGGCCGAGCATGGCCGCCTCGGCCTCAATCCCGCCCACGCCCCAGCCGAGCACGCCAAGCCCGTTTACCATCGTTGTGTGGCTGTCGGTCCCGACCAGCGTGTCAGGATAGGCGAAGAGCTCGCCGGACGGATCCTCGGACACCCAGGCAACTTGCGCCAGATACTCGAGATTGACCTGGTGACAGATGCCTGTACCTGGTGGCACGACCCGGAAGTTCCGGAACGCTGTTTGGCCCCAGCGCAGGAACTGGTAGCGCTCGAGGTTGCGGGCGTATTCGAGTTCGACGTTGCGGGCGAAGGCTTGCGGGTTGCCGAAGTCATCGACCATGACGCTGTGGTCGATGACGAGATCGACGGGAACCAGCGGGTTGATGCGCTGCGGATCCCCACCCAGGCCGGCAAGGGCATCGCGCATGGCCGCAAGGTCAACCACCGCAGGGACGCCAGTGAAGTCCTGCATGAGGACGCGCGCCGGGCGATACTGGATCTCGCGGTCTGACGTGCGCGTGGCGAGCCAGCCAGCGAGCGCCTCGATGTCGGCGACGGAGACGGTCGCGCCACCGTCTTCGAACCGGAGCAGATTCTCAAGCAGCACTTTCATCGAGAAGGGCAGCCGGGACACATCGCCAATGCGATTGGCGGCCTTGGCGAGGCTGAAATAGGTGTAGCGCCTGCCCTCCACCTCCAGCACCGCCTTCGTGTGAAGCCCGTCCACGCCGGTTGCGCTCATCCCTGCTCTCCAATTGGCCTGCGCTCTGGTCCTAGGCGCAGGAAAAATGCCGGGCAAGGCAGCTTAAATCACACCAGCCATGCCGTTCTTGGAAGGGGGCAGGGCCCTCTGGCAGAGGAGCAAGCGGCGTGGATCAGGCGGTCCGGTTCGAGGCACAGCTTGGCGACGCAGAGAAAGGGCTTGGCCACCCCGATCTTGCCGTGTTCGACGCTGCGCGCAGCCTGTTTGTCGAGACCGGGCTTTCACCCGAGCCGCCGGCCTATGAGCTGTTCTGGCTGCATCTCAAAGGCGAGGACCCGGCGCTCAGCCGCGCAATGGCGCGGGCGCTCGAGAAGGACGGGCTGACAAAGGCCCAGCTGCTCGAGCTGCGCCGCCAGCACCTTGGCGAAATCGCTGCTGGCGATTTGCATGACATGGTGGCGCATGCCCATGGTGCTGCCTTGAAGCTCGCCGAGCGCCTTGGTGGCAGCCGTGAGGAAATCGCGCTTCATGACCGCGCCATCCTGACTGAGGATGACCGGCTGGCCGCCGGCAAGCTCTCCCCTTCCGACATCCTTGCCTGTATCAAGCGCCTGCGCACGGCGAACGCTCGCATGCTGGCAGCCAACCGCCGTCTTGAGTCCGATCTCGAGCAAGTCAGCCGCGAGAATGCAACGCTGATCGAGAAGCTGGAAACTGCGGAGCGCAAGGCGAAGACCGATCCGCTGACCGGTCTCCTCAACCGCCGCGGCCTTATGGAAAGCCTTCGCCGCGCCATGGTCGCAGCCGCGGACGCGCGTGTGCCGATGTCAGTTGCACTGCTTGATGTCGACCACTTCAAGCAGATCAACGACCAGTGGGGGCATGCAATCGGCGACGAAGTCCTGCGCTACCTTGGCACCTTTCTCACCAACTGCCTCAAGAAGGCGGAAGGCAGCTTCTCCTCCCGCTTTGGTGGCGAGGAGTTCGTCATCGTGCTGCCGGGAATGGCGCTGGCTACGGCCTTGAAGGCGCTCGAGACGATCCGCGCGGCACTGGCCCGCCAGGTGATGCGCCGCGCCTCGGATGGTGCGCGGCTTGGCAAGATCAGCTTTTCAGCCGGAATCGCCCAGATGCGGGCGAGCGATACGGTCGAGTCCCTCATCGACCGGGCCGATGCCGCGCTCTATACAGCAAAGCGGGCGGGACGGGACCGGGTGCTGCCTGAGCGCGCTGGCCTCGACTGAAACCAGAGCCAATCGCATGGCTTGACTTCCCGCTGCAATTGGGCTGCGCGCGCTTGCCGGTGCCGGCTCTCAGCACCAGTTTCTGAAGGGGGATGCGCATGGCCTTACCCGAACTGACCTCCCTTCTCCCGCGCGCGGCCGACCCCGACGCCCGGGCCGCCATTCCCCGCCGTTTCTCCGAGCGTGCCTTTACCTGGGCCTTCGGGCTCATCCAGTGGCCCTGGCTGCTCCGCAGCCTCTCCGGCGGGCCGGATGCTGCGCGCTCGGACCTTCTTGCTCTCCTCGAGCTTCCCGACGATGTTCTGCCTGCGCTCGGCAGCTGGAAGGCCGATGCCTTCTTCCTCCGCCTTGTTGCTGAGCATGTGCGGAGCGAACAGCCGCAGTCGGTGGTCGAGCTTGGCGCCGGCACGACCAGCCTCGTTGCTGGCCGAGCACTTCAGCTCTGGGGAGGAGGCAGCCTCGTCTCCTTCGACCAGCATGCGCCCTTTGTGGCCGAGACCCGCGACTGGCTCGCCCGGCTCGGCATTCCTGCTGATCTTCGTGTTGCACCTCTGGGCCCGCCGCCACCAGGCTGGCCGGGGGCCTGGTACCAGCTTGCCAATGTGCCGGAGCGGATCGACCTCCTTCTCGTCGATGGCCCGCCCTGGACAGTCCACCCCTTCGCCCGCGGTGCTGCCGAAACCCTGTTTGACCGGATCCCCGTCGGCGGGGTGGTGATGCTCGACGATGCCGCACGGCCTGGCGAGCGGGTGGTGGCGGCGCGCTGGAAGCGCCACTGGCCGGGCTTCCGCTTCCGCCATGTGGCCGGCGGGACCAAGGGCGCGCTTGTGGGCATGCGGGTGGCTTGAGGAGCGCTAGGCCTTGCCGAACACGCGGGCGAAAATCGTATCGACGGCCGCGAAATGGGGGTCGAGGCTGAACAGGCGGTCAAGCGCTTCGGGCGAGAGCCGCGCAGCGACGTCCTGATCGGCGCCGAGCAGGTCGCGCAGCGACAAGGCGCCGTCGGCCTCCCAGACCTTCATGGCATTGCGCTGGACGGCGGCATAGGCCTGCTCGCGGCTCATTCCGGCCTGGGTGAGCGCCAGCAACACTTGCTGGGAATGGACAAGCCCGCCCATGCGGTGGAGGTTGCGGGCCATGCGCTCGGGGTAGATGAGAAGCTTCTCAACCAGGCCGGTCAGGCGGACGAGGGCGAAATCGAGGTGGACGGTGGCATCGGGCGCAATCCCGCGTTCGACCGACGAGTGGGAGATGTCGCGCTCGTGCCAGAGCGCCACATTCTCAAGCGCAGGCACGACCGCTGCGCGCACCAGCCGGGCAAGCCCGGTCAGGTTTTCCGAAAGGACCGGGTTGCGCTTATGCGGCATGGCGCTCGACCCCTTCTGCCCGGGCGCGAACCATTCCTCGGCCTCGAGCACCTCGGTGCGCTGGAGGTGGCGAATCTCGGTTGCCAGCCGCTCGACGGAAGAGGCGATGACGGCAAGGGTGGCAAAGAACATGGCGTGCCGGTCGCGGGGGATGACCTGGGTGGAGACGGGCTCGACAGCAAGCCCGAGCTTGGCTGCGACATGCGCTTCGACTGCTGGCGGCAGGTGGGCGAACGTACCAACCGCGCCTGAGACCGCACAGGTTGCAATCTCGGCACGCGCAGCGCGCAGCCGGGCGCGGGCGCGCTGGAACTCGGCATGAAAGCCGGCAAGCTTGACGCCAAAGCTCATGGGTTCAGCGTGGATGCCATGGCTGCGGCCGATGGCAGGCGTGAGGCGATGCTCGCGGGCACGGGCCTCGAGGGCAGCAAGAAGGGAATCGAGGTCGGCGAGCAGCAGGTCGCTCGCGCGCGCCAGCTGCACAGCAAGCGCGGTGTCAAGCACGTCGGACGATGTCATGCCCTGATGCATGAACCGGGCGTCTTCGCCGATCTGCCGCTCGACCCAGGTGAGGAAGGCGATGACATCGTGGCGGGTTTCGGCCTCGATCGCATCGATTGCAGCGACATCGATCCTGGGGCTGGTTGCCCACCAGCGCCAGGCCGCCTCGGCTGCGCTTTTGGGCACGATCCCGAGCTCTGCCATCGCATCAAGCGCATGGGCTTCGATCTCGAACCATATGCGGTAGCGAGTCTCGGGCGACCAGATGGCTGCCATCTCAGCCCTGGTGTAGCGGGGGATCATGCCCGCCGCCCTAGGAGCGGCTCAGCCCAACTGCAACCGGTTGCTGCCAGCAAGCACCCGCGCCCGGCTGCGCAAGACGAGCTTCGGCGCCCGGCTGCTGACCGGGGCCGTGAAGCGCCATTCTGCCACGGCCTCGCGCGGGGTCAGCGTCACATGGGTGTAGCCGCGCTGCGACGTCTCGCACCATTTGAGAAGCGGGTTGGCGCTGATGAGGGCTTTGGCAAGATCGGCTGGCGCGACGGCGGAGAGATAGGACTCGAAGCCCGGCGAACTTACGCTCTGGGTGGCAAACTCCACTCCGGCCGGGCGGCCATCATTCTCCAAGTCGAAGGCCCAGGCATTGTGGCTGTCACCAGCGAGCACGATGAGGTTTACGGCCGACTTCTGGGCGGCCGCGAGCAAGCGCGCGCGTGCAGCTGGATAGCCGTCCCATGCATCCATGTTGAGAGGAAGGCCGACGCGGGCTGCGGCCGCGCCCGCCTCGACGAGGGCCTTGACCCGACCGTCGGGGTCGGGCGGGAGCAGGGCGGCGGCATCTGCCGGCGCCTTCACATTGCCCATGATGACCTGCTGGGCAAGCAGCTGCCAGCGCGTGCCACGCCGGGCTGCCGCCTCCATGCCCGCAAACAGCCAGGCTTCCTGCTGGGCGCCGAGAAGCTGGCGATTGCCTGCCAGCCATTGCTCGTCGCGGAACTTCAAGAGCGCGGCCCGCATGTCGGTTGCCCCACGGAGCGCGCCCGCGACGGAAAGTGGCTGGTCTCGGCCCTCGATCCGCGTGTCGAGCCGGTGGAGCGTTGCCAGCCTGCCAATCTCGTAGCGTTCATAGGCTTGGTCTGAGACGGGCATCCACTCCCGATAGGCCTTGCGCGCGGCCGCCAGCCGAGCTGCCCAAGGGCCTTCGCTTGCCCCCTGGTGGTTCTCTGCCCCGCCAGTCCAGCCGTCGTTCGCGATCTCGTGATCGTCCCAAGTGGTGACTGCCGGGACCTGCGCGTGGATGGCCTGCAAGTCTGGATCCGCCCGGTAGCTCGCATAGCGGGCGCGATAGTCGGAAAGCGTGACCGTCTCGCCGGCAGGCTCGATGACCCGGCCGGGGACAGCCGCCCGCGCATCGGGATAGGTGCCGCGGGCATATTCGTAGATATAGTCCCCGACATGGACAAAGAGGTCGATGTCATCGGCGGCTACGGCCTGGCCATAGGCATTGAACCAGCCAAAGGGCAGGTTCGAGCAGGAAAAGAGACCGATTCGGAAGAGCTTGGCATCGCCTTCGGGGAGAGTCCGCGTCCGGCCGATGATCGAGCGCGCATTTCCCGGGCCCCGGAAGCGATAATAGTAGGTGGTAGCTGGCGCGAGGTTCGCGACTGTCACCTTGGCGCACCAGTCGTTGGCGGGATCCGCAAGCGCGCGCGCTCGCGCAACCGGCCGCGTCATGCGCGGATTGGTCGCAACCTCGAGCTCGAGTTCTTGCGGCTTCTCGAAGGCACCGACGAAGCGAGTCCAGAACAGCATGCTGCGCGCCCCCGGTTCACCGCTGGCAACGCCATGCGTAAAGCCGATGAGCGGCGCAGCCGCGAGGCGGCGCGGCAGCAGCAAGGCAGCACCCGCTCCAGCGACCAGGGTGCGGCGATCGATGCGAAGAGGATCAAACATGGGCCTCCTCTTGGCGCGCCAAGGTTGCAGATGTGCGACGCTCTGGGCAAGACTTGGGCCATGGCGCGCATGCGGAAGAAGGCGGACCTGCCGGAGAAGGTCTGTGCCCACTGTGGGCGGCCCTTCCGGTGGCGAAAGAAATGGTCGCGGGACTGGGCCCATGTGCGCTACTGTTCGGATGCGTGCCGGCGCCACCTGCCGGCGCTTGCCAAGCGGGAGGATTCGGGATGGCAACGCAGCTGAAAAGCCCCGAGGATGTGCGGGCGGCCGTTTCAGAGGAGGAGTGGAAGCTGCGGGTCGATCTCGCCTGTGCCTACCGTCTGGTCGCCCATTATGGCTGGGACGATCTCATCTTCACCCACCTCTCGGTCCGCGTTCCCGGCCCCGAGCATCATTTTCTCATCAACCCCTATAATCTCATGTTTGATGAGATCACCGCCTCTTCGCTCGTCAAGATCGATGTCGAGGGCCATCCGGTGATGGAAACACCCTATATGACGAACCCGGCCGGCTTTACCATCCACTCCGCCATCCACATGGCGCGCGAAGATGCGCATGCGGTGATGCACCTCCACACCCCCCACGGCCAGGCGGTCGCTGCGATGGCAGACGGCCTCATGCCGCTCACGCAGACGGCACTTCTTATCCGCCATGACCTTGCCTACCATGATTACGAGGGCGTCGCGACGGATCTCGACGAGCGCGCGCGGCTGGTGGCCGATATCGGCACGAAGAACGCGATGATCTTGCGCAACCATGGCACGCTGACGGTTGGGGCGACGGTCGGCCAGGCGTTCTTGCGCATGTATATCCTTGAACGTGCCTGCGAGGCCCAGGTGCTCGCCCTTTCTGGAGGTGCCGAGCGCGTCAGCCGCCCGCCCCAGGGCACGCCCGAGAAGGTGGCAGGCCAGGCCAGCGCCGGCATGGGCGTCATCTCCGACCTGCTCGCCTGGCCGGCGCTCGTGCGCAAGATGGACCGGCTCGATCCCTCCTACCGCAACTAGGGGCCAAGGCTCAGAAGGCCAAGGTTCAAAGGATTGCCGCGATCTGGCCGAGCAGCGGCCGGTCGGCCGGCGGCATGGGGAGGCGGAAGAGCGCTGGCACTTCCACCCACTGCATCTGCTGGCCTTCGCGCGGGCGTGGCAGCCCCCGCCACTTGCGGATCGCAAAGGCCAAGAGCACAAGGTGGACGGAGGCATAGGCGTGGCTCGCAAAGCCGCAGGGGGCAAGGCAGGTTGCAGATGTTGCGATTGCGAGTTCCTCGGCCAGCTCGCGCACCAGCGCAGCCTCCGGGCTTTCTCCGGATTCGACCTTGCCGCCGGGAAATTCCCACAAGCCCGCCATCTCCTTGCCGTGCGGGCGCTCAGTCACGAGCACCCGGCCTTCGGCATCCACGAGCACAGCACAGGCAACCAGCTGGAGGGGGAGCCCGGCCACTGGCGGCTGCCCCGGGCAGGCTTCGGCCCAGTTCTCAACCATCGACAATGAGCTTCAGCTTTTCCCCGGGCCTGAGCGGCCGGTTCTCGATTCCGTTCAAGGCGAGGAAACGCAAGAGCTGATTGTCCGGGAAGGCCATGCGGCTGGCAAGTGACTGCACTGTATCACCGGGCCTCACCGTCACAACCGCAATCCTCTGGCCGCGCCCAACCGCCTTTGCTTCCTGAGGCGAGAGGCGGCGGAAGGAGGCAAGAAGCGAGTCGAGGGCTGAAAGCCGCCCGGCTGGCGCCTGGGTTGCAAACAGGAAGGCGCTGTCTTTCTCCCAGCGGTAGGCGGTGATGCCAGCGTCCACGACGCCCTGGCGGCCGCTCACCCGGGCGCGGGTGTCGAGCGTCTCGAGGCCGTTGACGCGCGTGCGGTTGACTTGCAGGGTGCTGGGCACGCCGCCGGCGAGCTGGCGCCAGGCTTCCTCGACAATATCATCGAGCGTGCGCCCCGACGGGAGCTGGGCGCCGGAGAAGACAAAGCGGCTGCCATCAGGCCCCATGCCGCGGACGGCACTTGGGCTGTTCTGGAGCCGGAAGCCCGAGGGGGCATCAAAGCCGAAGCCGAGCTTGGCGTGGCGGAAGCTCGTGCCCCGCACGAGACCCTGTTCGGGGGTATCGCCCCAAGCCATGCCATCGATGGCCGCCAGGAAGGCATCGCGGTTGCGCGCACGGCTGCCAGGTGCGACGCCCGTTTCGGCTGCGAGCTTCTGGGCGCGCGCTACGCGAGCTTCAGTCAGGGGGTGGCTTGAGAACCAGGAAGCGCCACGGTTGCGTTCAGCCGAAGTGCCGCGCTCCACAATCTCGGCCCGACCAAGTGCGGCCAGCATGGAAGCAGTGGCAAAGGGATCATAGCCGGTCTCGGTCAAATACTTGAGGCCAAGCGTGTCGGCCTCATACTCCTGCTTTTGCGAATATTGGCCGAGGACCCCGGCGCCCAGCACTTGTGCTCCAACGCCCACCAGGTCGGAACCGGTGAGCACCGTCGCTGCGATTGCACCAATGGTTGCAAGGGTTGCGCGGCGCTGCGACCTGGCTGAGTGGCGCGCGGCCACATGCCCGGCCTCGTGGCCGAGCACCGAGGCAAGCTCGGCCTCGTCGTTCATGAGTGCAAGCAGGCCACGGGTGATGTAGAGATAGCCGCCAGGCGTTGCCATGGCGTTGGGGATGGGGGAGTCAAGCACGGTGATGCTGTAGTCCCCCGGCCGCGCGCCCGGAGAGGCGACTTGCGCCACCCGGCTTGCGACCTTGCGGACATAATCGGCGAGCGGTCCTTCGACCGGGCCTCCGAATTCGCGCAGGATCTGCTCCCTGACCTTGGCGCCTTGTGCCCGTTCGCTCGCCGACAGCCCAGCAGGTGCCGGCTGAGCTGCTGCTGGCCCGGGAAGCGCCAATGCCAGCATGACCCCGAGCATGGTGGCTGCACGTTTCCCGATCATTCCGTCCTCCGGTATTCCAGCCGCCAGATTTCATGGCCGAGCGCTCGCGCCTTTTTGGCAAAGCGGGTATCCGGCCAGTCCTCGGGCACTGCCTGCCAGTCGGCGGGAGTCTGCGCCATCCAGCAAAAGTCCGTCCGCTTCTGCATTTCCGTCAGCACATGGCGGAGATAGACGGGGTGATCGGTCGCAATCCTGAACCGGCCTCCGGGCACAAGCGCGCGGGCAAGGAGATTGAGCGGCTCTGGGTTCACGAACCGCCGCTTGGCATGCCGCGCCTTGGGCCAGGGGTCGGGATGGAGCAGCCAGACGACCGAGAGGCTTTTGGGCGGGAGCCGCTCCAGGACGTCGAGCGCGTCTCCCATGTGGATGCGCACATTGGAAAGCCCGTGCCGATCGATTTCGGCGAGGAGGCCAGCCACTCCGTTCACATAGGGTTCGCAGCCAATAAAGCCCGTCTCCGGAGCCCGGCGGGCCTGGAAAGCGAGCTGCTCGCCCTTGCCAAAGCCCACTTCAAGCTGCAGGGGCTGGCGTTTGCCGAACAGTTCGAGCGGATCGAGCGGCCCCTTGGCAGGGAGGGCGATTCGCGGCAGCAAGTCGGCGAGCAGGCGCTCGGCCGTGGGTCGCAGCGCATGGCCCTGGCGGCGCCCGTAGAGCCGCCGTCCGCCGATCACCGGGTCGAGAGCTGCTGTGTCGATCATGGCAAGGCACGATAGCCGCAGCAGGGCCCACCTTGCAAAAAGGCGGAAGGTGGTCGGCGGGCGGGTTCGCTAGGATGAGCCTGAGGGAGACGGCTATGGCTGACCGCAATCCATCCGAACTTGCCCGCTGCCCTGGCGAGACGGTCGATGACATCCTTGCCCGCGACATGCCGCCGGTGCCCGAGAAGCTGAGAGAGGACAGCTGGCGCGACTTTGGAACGGCCCCGCTTGCGGCCTCGCGCTACACTTCGGCCGAATTCTTTGAGGCCGAGCGCGCGCGCATGTGGCCGCGCGTGTGGCAGATGGCAGCACGCGACGAGGAGTTTCCCGAGCCCGGCGAGCTTGTCGTCTATGACAATCTCGGCAAGTCGGTCATTCTGGTGCGCCAGGGCGACCGCTCGGTCCGGGCCTTCTGGAACGTCTGCCTGCATCGCGGCCGGCGCCTTCGCACCCAATCCGGCCATGCGAGCGACCTGCAATGCCCGTTCCATGGTTTTACCTGGAACATCGACGGGAGCCTCAAGCATATTCCCTGCCGCTGGGACTTCCAGCACTTGTCCGACGCCGCGATGCAGCTCCCCGAAGTTCGGACAGCAAGTTTTGCTGGCTACTGGTTCATCAACTGGGACGGCAAGGCGCCGCCGCTTGAAGACTATCTTGCCCCGCTTCCGGACCATTTCCGCCACTGGCAGCAGGAGCGCAACTTCACGGCCGTCTGGGTTGCCAAGGTCATCCGGGCCAACTGGAAGGTGGTGGCAGAGGCCTTCATGGAGGCCTGGCATTCGGTCGTCACTCACCCGCAGATCCTGCCCTTCACGGGGGATGCCAACACCCGCTATTCGATCTGGGGCGATCATGTGAACCTTGCGCTCACACCCTTTGGTGTGCCGAGTCCGCATCTGGGGCCGATTTCGGACCAGGCGATCATCGAGGCCTTCTCAGGCGGCGCCGGCCGCACCCAGGTTGAAAGTTCCGAACTGACGCTGGTGCCTGGCAAGACGGCCCGCCAGACCATGGGTGCACGCAACCGCGAGGTGCTGCGGGCGACCGGCTTCCCGGGTGCCGACCAGGCTTCCGACAGCGAAGTGCTCGACGCCTGGACCTACAATGTCTTCCCCAACCTCTCCCCCTGGGGCGGCTACATGTCGAACATCGTCTACCGCTGGCGCCCCTGGCCCGACCAGCATGCGACGCTCATGGAAGTGCGGGTGCTGGCCAAGGCGCCCGAGGGCCAGCCGGTGCCACGTGCGGCCGAAATGATCTTCCTCAAGGACGAGGAGCCCTGGGCTTCTGTTACGGCCTGGGGGCGGCTTGGCGCGGTGTTCGACCAGGACATGGGCAACCTCCCCCATGTCCAGGAGGGGCTCATCTCTTCTCCCAATGACCGAGTGGAGCTTGGCCGCTACCAGGAAAGCCGCATCCGCCACTTCCACGCCACGCTCGACAAATATTTGGCCGGCGAGCTCTGAGGACTCAGCTGCGGCCCCCGGTGATTGCTTGCCAGATGGCAAGCACGATCATGGCGCCGAGCACCGAGCCGAGGAAGCCGGCGCGCGCACCTTCGGCATAGAGCCCGAGCTGCTGGCCGAGCCAAGTGAAGACGGCAGCGCCAATGACGCCGAGCACGGTGGTCGCAAGACATCCGGAAGGATTCTTGGGGTCTCTTGCGAACAGACGCGCGACAAGACCGGCCAGGAAGCCGATGACGAGGACTCCTATCCAGCTGCCCATGCCGTGTGTCTCCCGCCAGCCTCCGATAGCAGGATTGAGTGACGATCACTTGTCGCGACCGAGCGTTCGACTGGTCGACGGGCAAGGGGGCCGCAGCATCAGCTCCCAAACGTCCGCTGCCACCAGCCGCGGCGCGGCGCTGGCACCTCGGCCGCTTCGGTGGCCTCCGTGCCAGGCGCATTCACCGTAGGGGTCTCAGCGGCCGGTGTGGTGCCCTGTGCAGCCGCATCGGCAGAGGTCTGCGCCTCGCCGGACACTGGCTTGCGAATACGACGCGCCCGCGCCGGCTTCGGCGCCATCGCATCGACAGTTGCAGCAACCGTTTCGGCAGTCGGCGAAGCAGCAACGGCAGGGCTGCTCTCATGACCGACGCTCTGGTCTGCCGTCTCCCCGGTATCCGCTGCTGCCTCGGGGCTCGGAAGACCAGTGACTGGCGCAGCCACGCGGCCGCGGCCGCGCCGCGCCGGACGCTTGGCTTCGACATCCGCCTCCGCTTCGGCGCCAGCCGCTGCTGCGCCATGCTCGGCGGCCGCATCGACGAGGTCGGGAGCAGAGGATGCCGGGCTTTCAGCGATCGCGTGCGCGTCTGCGTCTTCCGCGCCAGGTCCCCCGTCCTCGGCGATGGCTTCGCTCCGTGCCCGCCGGCCGCGGCCACCGCGCCGCCGCCGCTTGCGCTTGCGGCCTTCGCGGCGCTCGTCCTGCTCCATTGCCTGGCTCTCGCGTGCGGATGTCTCGCGCTCCTCCTTTGCGGCCTCGTCCTCGCCGGCAGCATCCAAGTCCACTTCGTCCTCGCGCATGTCATCGGCGTGGACTTGCAGTGCGGGCAGGCCGGACTGCTGCGGGGCTTGGGCCGGCGGCGGGCCGCTGCCTTCGACCGCAAGCCGCGCGCCCGTCAGCGCTGGGTCGGGCGCCACTTCGATATGGATTCCATAGCGCGCCTCAAGCTCGGCAAGCTCGGCGCGCTTGCGATTGAGGATGTAGACGGCAACACCTGGGTCGGCGCGCAGCCGAAACTGGCGCGCCCGGCCCTTGACCGCCTCTTCTTCCACCAGCCGCAGCGCCGAAAGCGCAGCCGAGCTTTCGGTCCTGACCAGGCCGGAGCCACCGCAATGCGGGCAGGGCTCGGTCGAGGCCTCGAGCACGCCGGTTCTCAGGCGCTGGCGGCTCATCTCGAGAAGACCGAAGGGCGAGATGCGCCCGACCTGGACCCGGGCGCGGTCAGCCTTCAGCGCATCCTTCAACGCCTTCTCAACCTTGCGGTTATTGCCTGCGACTTCCATGTCGATGAAGTCGACGACAATGAGGCCAGCCATGTCGCGAAGGCGCAGCTGGCGGGCGATTTCCTCAGCTGCCTCGATATTGGTGCGAAGCGCAGTTTCCTCGATATTGTGCTCACGGGTGGAGCGCCCGGAGTTCACATCGACGGCAACCAGAGCCTCGGTTGGCGAAATCACCATATAGCCGCCAGACTTCAGCTGGACCACGGGGTTCATCATTGCGGCCAGTTGGCCTTCAACGCCTGCGCGCAGGAACAAGGGCACGGGATCAGAATAGGGCTGCACCTTCTTGGCATGGCTTGGCATGAGCAGCTTCATGAAGGCGCGCGCCTGGCGATAGCTGGGCTCCCCGTCGACCAGCACTTCGTCGATCTCGCGCGTGTAGATGTCGCGGATGGCGCGCTTGAGGAGATCATTGTCTTCGTAGATGAGGGTGGGCGCAGTCGAGGCCAGGGTCTTTGCCCGAATCTCGTCCCACAGCCGTGTCAGATAATCGAAATCCCGGCGGATCTCGGTGCGGGTGCGGGAAACGCCGGCCGTGCGCACGATCGCCCCCATGGTCGGCGGCAGTTTGAGGTCGGCGATGATCGACTTCAGCCGCTTGCGGTCTGCCGCATTGGCGATCTTGCGGCTGATGCCGCCGCCCTGCGCCGTATTGGGCATGAGGACCCCATAGCGACCCGCAAGCGAAATATAGGTGGTAAGCGCGGCACCCTTGTTGCCCCGTTCTTCCTTGACTGCCTGGACCAGCATCACTTGCCGGCGGCGGATGACATCCTGGATCCGGTAGCGGCGGCGCAGCTGCATGCGGCGACGACGCAGGATTTCGGCGGCAGCATCCTCGGAGGCGCCATGGTCTTCTGGTCCGGTCTCGCCTTCCTCGCCTGTGCCTTCGCTGCCATTGAGGTCCGTGCCGCCTCCATCGCCGTTTTCATCGGCGAGCACCTGCTCCTCGCGCAAAAGCGCTTCGCGATCTTCCTTGGGGATCTGGTAATAGTCTGGGTGGATTTCGGAAAAGGCAAGGAAGCCGTGCCGGTTGCCGCCATAGTCGATAAAGGCGGCCTGGAGCGACGGCTCAACGCGCGTGACCTTGGCAAGATAGATATTGCCCTTGATCTGCTTTTTCGAGGCGGCCTCGAAGTCAAACTCCTCAATCCGGTTGCCCTTGACGACGACAACCCGGGTCTCTTCCGGGTGGCGGGCGTCGATCAGCATGCGTGTGGTCATGGAAAATTCTCCGGCCGCGCAGCGGGCTCGCCACGGGGGCCATGTTGGGGGAAACAGTGTTCGGCCATAGAGCCAGCGAATTTGGCCGCCTGGGGACGGCAAGCACATCGAACGGGAGACACGCGCAAACGAGCGGCGATTCCACTGGATACCCGCCCCTCAGCATTGCCCGTCTGTCATCCTCTATCCGTGTCCAAACAGGCCCCGCGGCGCCAGCAATCCGCCAGGCGCAAATGCGGGGCAGGAGGTGGAACCGTCGCGCTTGGCAGGGCTGCAGACACGCCTGCCAAAGCGGGTTGCGCGAACCGCCACCTGCCATGGCTGCTAGCAGCCGCATGCCGCGGCGGCAAGGCAGGGGCACATCCCCCTAAACGTCATCAACACCCTGCCGTTTTGGAGGGGTATGAACATCCTCGGCTCCCTCGGCGCCGGCTCGGGTATCGACATGGCGAGCCTCGTCAAGGATCTGGTGCGGGCCCAGCGCGAGCCGCAGGCCGCTCTTCTCGACCGGCGAAAGGAGCGCGTGGAGGCGCGCATTTCCGCGCTTGGCCAGTTCCGATCCGCACTCGACGCCCTCAATAGCGCGCTAATCCGGCGTGTTGAGGGCGGAAGCGTCTCTGCCGTGCCGCGCGTATCTGACCCGACCATCGTTGCCATGCGGCTGGCAACGGGCGCCACTTTGGCGCCGCAGGTGATCGAAGTGCGGGCTCTTGCCAGTGTGCAGACGCTCGCCTCGGCCTCGCGCGCTGATCCTTCAGCCCCTGTCGGCCAGGGCAGTCTTTCCTTCAGTTTCGGAACGGTTGCAGGCACAGGTCCTGCAACCGGCTTCACACCCGGCAGCCTCCCGGGTTTCTCGGTGGCTATCACGGCGGCCAATGACAGTCTTGTCGGGCTCAAAGATGCCATCAACGCATCTGCAGCTGAGGCTGGCGTGCCCCTTTCGGCTGCCATTCTGACCGATGCCGACGGGGCGCGGCTGGTGTTGCGCGGCCCAACAGGAGTTGCATCTGGGTTCTTGGTGACATCGACTGGTGATCCGGCGCTTGCGGACTTCGCCTTCACAATTGGCGGGGGCGGCCTCAGCCGGACAACAGCAGCAGCGGATGCCGAGATCGCAATCGATGGAGTCGTCTTGCGGCGGGCGACCAACAGGGTGGAGGATTTGATCCCTGGTGCGATGCTCACACTCCTGCGTGCGGCACCAGGTGTTGGTGTCAGCCTCTCGGCCGAGCGGTCGGCAACCGAGCTTGCCTCGGTTCTGCGTGATTTTGCCGGTGCGCTCTCGGAACTTCTTGGCATTGGCCAGGAATTCGCCCGGGGCGCGACAGCGGCCAACACCGCCGGAGCGCTTGTTGCCGACGCAACCACACGGCGCGTCATCCAGTCGCTCCTTGCGCTCACCACGCGCCAGCTGATTGCGCCTGAAGGCAATGCTCCGACGCGGCTGGCCGAGCTGGGCCTGCGCCTGACACGCGAGGGGCGGGTGCAAGTCGACGAGGCGCGGCTACAGCAGATGGTCGCCGACCATCCCGGCGCAGTCGAGCGCATGGTGCGCACGCTCTCCGACCAGGGCAGCCTGACGACACCCGGCGGGCCAGTGCGCCAGCTTGCCGTACAAATGGCAGCGGCAGTCGAGGGCCGGGCCGGCCAGCCGACGGCGCTCGCGCGCGAAGCCCAGGCGATCGCCCGCGCCCGTGCCGATCTCGAGACCAGGATGGAGCGTCTCGAGGCTGCGCTCACGCGCCAGTTTGCCGGCCTTGACGTGGCTGTCGGCCGCAGCCGCGCGACCCAGGCCTTCCTCCAACAGCAGATCGACCTCTGGTTTCAGACCCGCACCCGATGACGACCCTGACCTAAAGGACTGTGGACATGCCGTTCCCTGCTGCCGACCAGCTGCTTCGCACCCGCCCGAACAGCCAGGGCGATAACCGCCATACAGCGCTTCGGCATTATCGCTCCGTCACGCTAGAAGCCCGCGTCGCTTCCGCTTCGCCGCACGAACTGGTGATGATGCTTTTCGATCGCCTCACCCAGCTTCTGCGCGAGGCGCGCGATGCCGCATTGGAGGCCGAGGCAGTCCGCCGGGTGCGCGCCACCGAGCGCGCGCTTGCCATAATCGACGGGCTCGACTCGAGCCTCGACCATGCCCGCGGCGGTGAAGTCGCAGAAGCGCTTGGCCGCGCCTATGCCATGCTGCGTGCCCAGCTCCTAGAGGGGAGCGCCTCGGCGCTGGCTTCGGCTGCCTTTGCTGCTGAGGAAATCGCCGCTGCCTGGCGGACGATTGGCCGGCGCTGACTCTGGGCGGGGCTGATCCCGCGTCCTGGTGACTGGAACCGGTCAATCGGATGCGCAAGCGCTCCCAACGCACCGGCCGATAGGCCGAACACTTGGTGACCATGATTGATCGTTACCGAACCCTGATATCAGACCTCGCCCAGCTCCGCGGGTGCAATGCCGAGCGCGTCGAGAAGCGCAGTTCGTGCTGCCCGGCACTGGTCCATGAGGTCGGGATTGCCGAGATCGGCAGGAGCGATGGTCTTTGGCCACCATGCCTCGATGAGCCGCTCGAGTTTGTCGAGCCCGGCCTCGTCGAGGAGGAAGCGCTGGTCGACGGCTGCAAGTGCTGCTTCGCCGAGCTGGACTCGAAGCCGAAGGCAGGCCGGCCCGCCACCGTTGCGCATCGATTCCCGCAAGTCGCGGACGTGGAGCGTGTGAATCGGATTGGCTGGATCCTGCACCACGCGCTGAAGCCAGCGCCAGACTGAAGCGTTGGTTTCGGCCTCGCGCGGGAGCACGAGAGCCATTCCCCCCTCGACGGACAGCAAGCAGGCATTGAAAAGATAGGAGCTGACGGCGTCTTCGAGGCTGAGTTCGCTCGCTGGCGCCTCGATGAGGCAGAAGCCGGGAACTTCGCGTGCCAGCCGGTCGATGAGCCGGTTGCGATCGGCAAAGGCCTGTTCATGGGCCATGAGCACGGGGCCGTTGGCGACGGCGACGACATCATTGTGGAAGGCGCCGGCTTCAATGGCGACATCGGCCTGTGCTGCCAGGAGGAAACGCGAGAGCCGGTGCCGGCGCGCGACTGCAGCCGAGGCGCGCGCATGCTGCCGCGCCGGGAAGCGCCCGCCTCGGTTTTCGCCATAGACGAAGACTTCAACGCCTGGGGCCCCGTGGCTGGGCGCAAGGCGCATGTGGTTGGCTGCGCCCTCATCCCCAAAGCTTGGGGGGACTGGGGGGTGGACGACGAAATGGCGCGTGTCTTGAAACGCGAGGCGCAGCTGCGCAAGGGTTGCTGGCCATTCCTGCGCCCGGTGCGGCATGGTTGCAAGATTGGCAACCGAGAGATGGGTGCGGCCGTCTGCACTGTCGGCTGCCGGGCTCACGGTTGCAGCGTTCGCAGTCCACATCGCAGAGGCCGACCAGGCAAGAGCGACGAGCGCTGGGTCCTCGGCAAAGGCGGTCTTGAGCACTTCGGGATCGGCTCCGGCAAAGCCGAGGCCACGCAGCAGGCTGAGGTTGGGCCGGTCGTGCGGCAAGAGCAGGCCCTGCGGCAGGCCGAGCCCGCAGACGAGCCGCATCTTGGCAAGGCCCTGCAGCGCGGCTGTACGCGGTGCTGAGACTGCTCCGGCATTGGCGGTGGCAGCGAGGTTGCCGAGGCTGAGGCCAGCGTAGTTATGGCTGGGGCCGACGAGCCCGTCGAGCTGCAGTTCGGGCATCAGTCGAGACCGGTGACGAGGGGCGCGTGGGGCGCCTCACCTTCAAGCCCTGCGACGGGGAAAGCGCAATAATCGGCAGCGTAGAAGGCGGACGGACGGTGGTTGCCCGACCAGCCGATGCCGCCGAAAGGGGCGGACGAGGCTGCGCCATTGGTTGGGCGGTTCCAGTTGACGACTCCAGCGCGGCTTTCGGCCCAGAAGCGATCGAACAGGGCCCGGTCGCCACCCAGCAGCGCCGCGGCAAGCCCGAAGCGAGTGGCGTTGGCCACTGCCATGGCCGCGGCGAAGTCGCGCACGCGGATGAGCTGGAGCACTGGGCCGAAGATTTCCGCATCCGGCGCCTCCTCACCCGTCATGTCGACAATCCCGGGCGTGAGGAACGGCAGCGCTGGGTCGAGCCGCCGCAGCGGCAGGAGCACGCGCCCCGGAAGCGCGGCGAAGGCGGCTTCCACCCGCGCTGCTGCGCGCATGTCGATAAGCGGGCCCATGAAGGGCGGCGGATCATCGAACGGGGCGCCGATCCGCATCCGGGCAACAAGCGCCAGCACGCGCTCGAGGAGCGGCCCTTCGCGCCCGTCTTCGACGATGAGGCGCCTTGCACATGTGCAGCGTTGGCCGGCGGAGAGAAACGCCGACTGGACCACGACCCGAGCTGCCGCATCGAAGTCTGCTTCTGCGACGTCCCAGGCAACGAGCGGGTTGTTGCCCCCCATTTCGAGCGCGAGGATCCTGCCCGGCGTTGCGGCGAACTGGCGGGCAAGCGCCGCCCCTGTCGCCGCCGAGCCCGTGAAGAGGAGGCCATCGATCTCGGCTGCAGCAAGCGCCGATCCAGTCTCGGCACCACCTTGCACCAGCTCGAGCACCCCTTCAGGCAGGCCGGCTTCCCGCCAGAGCTGCGCCATGTGGGCAGCTGTTGCCGGCGTGAGCTCCGATGGTTTCAGGACCACCGTGTTGCCGGCAATCAGCGCCGGCACAATGTGGCCGTTGGGGAGGTGGGCAGGGAAGTTATAGGGCCCGAGCACGGCGAGCACGCCATGCGGCTTGTGCCGGACCGCCTGCATGGCCCCGGCCGGATCGGCAGCGAAGGGGCGGGTGGTGGTGCCTGTGCGCACGGCGTGCGCCTCAATTGAGATGGCAACCTTGGCGGCAACCGAGGCCGCCTCACCCAGCGCTTCCCAGAAGGGCTTGCCGGTTTCCTCGGCGATGGTGGTCGCAAGCGCATCGGCGTTCGCCGTCACCACCTCGGCAAAGCGGCGCAGGATTGCAAGCCGCGCCTCGAGCGGTTCTGCGGCCCAGCCGGGCGCAGCCTGGCGGGCCCGGGCAACGGCGGCCTCGACCGATTCCGGTCCGTCCACCGGGCCCTCCCACATCAGGCTGCCGTCGTGCGGGCGGAAGCTCTGGAGCCGCTCAGAAGGGGACATGGAGCACCTCCTCGCCGGGCGCGACGTCGGCGGCCTTGTCAAGCCGCACCCGCCCTTCCGCCACTTCGGCCGGCACCGCCATCGCCCGAAACCCGCCAAGCTCTCCGACGGCAATGAGGCCAGTTGGCGAGGCGCTCGCTGCCGCACCTTGTGCCACGACCAGCCGCCGGGCCTTGGCAAGGGTCTCGATCCTGTCCGTCTCGACATCGAGCGTGGGGCCACCATCGAAGATGTCAACATAGGCATTGTAGCGGAAGCCCTCGGCTTCGAGCATCCGCCGCGCCGCCCGCCCATCGGGATGCTCAACTCCGATCACGCCTGTTGCCGCTTCGGGGAGAAGCGCTTCATAGACGGGGTATTTGGGCATCAGGTCAGCGATGAACTGGTTGCCGTGGAGGCTGTTGAACTGGTCCGCCTCGACGAAGCCCATGCCGAAGAAGCGGCCGGCAAGCGCGTCCCAGAAGGGTGAGGAGCCGTCGGGGAGGATCACGCCCCGAAGCTCGGCAATGCAGCGGTCGGCGAAACGGTCTCGGTGACGTGCCATGAAGAGATAGCGGGCCCGGGCAAGCAACCGCCCGAGCCCGCCGGCGCGCAGATCCGGCGCAAGAAAGAGGCCACCCACTTCGCTTGCGCCGTCGAAGTCGTTGACGAGATGGAGCACCCGGGTGCGGAAGGTTCGGCCGAGCTCGCGGCTCATCAGCGCAATGGTCGTGATCTTGTAGGAGTAGAAGGGAAAGGTGGTGCCAATGCGGGCGAAAATGGCTGCCGTTCCGCCTACGCGTCCGCTCGCGCGGTGCGCGAGTACCAGCATGTAGAGACCATCTGCCGCTGCTGCCGCGAAGCTTGCAGCTGATCGCTCGAGCCGTGCGGCAAGCGCGTCGCGGTCCTGCGGCAGGTTGGTGAAACCGCCACCGGTCTGGCCAGCGAGCGCAAGGAGCGCGGCAAGGTCTGCGGTGCATGCCGGGCGCACTTCCCAGTCCTCAAGCCTGACGTCCGCCATGCCTGTCCCTTGCCTGAGGAGGCGGCGCGGGTGTAACGATTTTCTGCGGCTGGAACCGCAGATTCTGCGGCGACAGCTGCGAAGGGGGGCCGATGGACTCGCTGGACCGGATCGACCGCAGGATTCTTGCCATTCTCGAGCGCGAGGGGCGGATCACCAATGCGGCGCTTGCTGAACGCGTGGCGCTTTCGCCTTCGGCCTGTCTTGCCCGTGTCCGCCGGCTGGAGCGGGCGGGCATCATTACGGGCTATGGCGCGCGCGTGGATGGGTCGAGGCTCGGGCCGGGGCTCACCCTTGTTGCCGAAGTCTCCCTTTCCCGTCACGAACCGGCTGACTTCCGCCAGGTCGAGACGCTGTTTCGCGACGATCCGCGCGTGCTCGAGGCGGCCGAGATCAGCGGCCGCTCGGACTATCTGGTGCGGGTGCGGGTTCTAAGCATGGAGGAGTGGCGGGATCTGAGTGCCTCTTGGGCGCGTGCGCCTTCCCCAATTGCTCGCATCACCTCGCAGGTGGTGATGCACCAGACCAAGCCGTTCGTGGGGCATCCGCCTCCGCCCTGAGCCCGCGCGGCCCATTGAGTGCAAGGAAGCGCCAGTTGAGGATGGCAGCGACGGTCACCCAGGCGTGGTAGGGCACCATCATCCAGGCCGCGATGCGGTCAAACGGAGCAAACAGCCAGATGACGGCCAGGATCGAAAGCCAGAAGGCGACAACTTCCGCCATGGCAAGATCGATTCGCTTCAGCCCGAAGAAAAGCCAGGACCAGGCGGCATTCAGCAGGAGGTGCCCGGCATAGACGGCAAGCGCTGCCGAGGCGGCTGGTCCTCCGGCCAGCCAGACCCGCCAGGCAGAAACTGCCATCAGAGTATAGAGAAGTCCCCACACGAGCGGGAAAGCCCAGTTGGGGGGTGTGAGCAGCGGCTTTCTCAAGCGGCCATACCAGTCCCCTGGCCTGAAGATGGCGCCTGTGGACGCAGCAGCAAGCGCCACCCCAAGCGACGTGCCGAGCGCAACAAGCGAAGGCCCCTCAAACATGCCGCAGGATATGGGGGGCGTTTGCGCAGGCGCCAGTAGGAGCTCAATCTGCCTCGCGGTGAAAACCGTCTCGCCCCATCCGCATCAAGGTAAGGGCTGCAAGGCGGGCACGCTCGGCGAGGCTCTCGACCAGAAGATATTCCTGAGGCGAATGAATGGCCCCGCCGCGGACGCCCATGGTGTCAACGACTGGAAGCCCGGTTGCTGCGAGATTGTTGCCATCGCACACGCCACCCGCAGATGTCCAGCCGATTGCAAGGTCGAGGTCCGCACCCGCTGCCTTGACGAGGGCGAACAGCCGCAGCTGGGTGGAATCGAGCGGTTTGGGCGGCCGGGCGAAGTGGCCGTGACGGTGCGCTTCCACCTCGTGGGCCCGGGCGACGTTGGCGATGGTCGTATCGAGCGCGGCGAACGCGCGGGCTTCGGCTGCGCGCGTCGAGGGCCGCATGTTGACCCGGACGACCGCCGTGTCGGGGACGATATTGTTGGGCCCGCCGCCGTCGATCCGCGCCACATTGACCTTGAGGTCGGGGGCGGCGAGGGCTGTAAGTCTCAGCGCGAGATCGGCCGCGGCGACGATGGCGTTGCGCCCCTTCTCTGGCTCGCGGCCGGCATGCGCGGCCCGGCCTGCGAGGTGGATGGCGAAATTGCCCGAGCCGGGCCGGTCGCCAGCAAGCGTGCCATCCGGGAGCGCCGGTTCGAAGGTGAGGCCCGCGTCAACGCGAAGTGCACATTCGGCAAGCAGCGGCGCTGATCCCAGCGAAGACACCTCCTCGTCAGCGTTGAGGACCACCTCGTAGCCCAGCAGCGAGGCGAACGGGCTCGCCTCGAGCGCCTTGAGGGCCGCCAGCATCACTGCAATGCCGCCCTTCATGTCCGCGACCCCAGGGCCGTTCAGCACGCCGGGCGCACGCCAGCAGACGGACTGGAAGGGGTGGTCGGCCCCGAACACCGTGTCGTAATGGCCGGTCAGTAGCACTCGGGTCGGTGCCTGGGGGCGGACGGTGAGATGAAGGTTGCGGCCGTGCGCCAGGGGCACCACTTCGCCCGAAGCCAGCATCTGCGTCGCTGGTGCAGGCTCGCGCCACTGCACTTCGCCAAGCGGCGCAAACGCGTCCGCCAGCAGGGCGGCCATCTCTTCAAGACCATCCAAATTGCGGCTGCCGGAGTTGACCAGTGCCCAGGCCAGCACTTCAGCGAGCATGGAGTCGGCATCGATGGTGGCAAGCGCCCGCTGCTCGTCAGGGGAAAGGCTCATGCCCCCGGCTCCAGGCGGCGGCCGGGCGCGATCTCGTCAGGGTCGATCCGGCAGTGGAGGAGCGCCGATTGCCGCTCGAGAGCCGCAAGGCTGCGCTCGAGCGCAGGGGCGAAGGCGGCGGTTGCCTCAACCGTTTCGCCGTGCAGGCCGAAGCTCCTTGCCATGGCTGCAAAATCCGGGTTCGTTAGCGCGGTTGCCGACGGCCGGCCGGGGAAGTCGCGGGCCTGGTGCATGCGAATGGTGCCATATTGGCCATTGTCCATGAC
>NZ_JBRCLD010000003.1:0-16061 GCF_053487655.1 Thermaurantiacus sp.
CTCGTCACACTCCTGTCCACCGTGCCGCCCTACTGGGAGGCGTTTCGCAAGCAGCTGATTGCGCGGATGGGAGACCCAGACACGCCCGAAGGTCAGGCGTGGCTCAAGGAACGTTCGCCGCTCACCCATGTGGACCGGATCCGGAAGCCGCTGCTGATCGGCCAAGGCGCCAATGACCCGCGCGTCAAGCAAGCCGAAAGCGACCAGATCGTGGCTGCCATGCAGGCGAGGGGCATTCCGGTCACCTATGTGCTCTTCCCTGACGAGGGCCATGGCTTCGCCCGGCCCGAGAACAATATCGCCTTCATGGCGGTGACCGAGAATTTCCTTGCCGCTTGCATCGGTGGCCGGGCCGAGCCCATTGGTGACACGGTCAGGGCGTCATCTGCGAAGGTGCCACATGGGGCTGAGTTCGCGCCCGGACTCCTTGAGGCGCTCTCCGGCCACTGAGGCGCGCGACCGGCTGTCACTGGAGGTTCACGCAGCCGCGGCATAGAACGGGGCCATGGCACGGCACCTTGCAGATCTGGTTGCAGCCCGGCTTTCCCGCCGGGCCTTTCTTGGTGGCGCCGCCGCGGCCGTAACGCTGGTGGGAAGTGCGCCTGTGTTGGCAGGTGAAACGCCAGCGCCGCCGTTCCGCTTTACCGAAATCGCCCACGGTGTGGACGAGACCCACCATGTGGCACCCGGCCACCGGGCCCAGGTTCTCATCCGCTGGGGGGATCCGATCCTGACGGGCGCCCCGGCCTTTGCGCCCGGTCTTCAGACGCCAGAGACGCAGATGGGCCAGTTCGGGATGAACTGCGACTTCATTGGCGTTCTGCCACTCGCCGACCGCGGCGGGCAGGAGCGGATGCTGCTGTGCGTGAACCACGAGTACACCAATGCGGCGCTGATGTTCCCCGACCTGTTCGATGGTGAGGGCAGGTTCGACCGGGCGCGCTACACCGCGCGGCACATGGGCGTGGAGCAGGCGGCGACCGGGGTTTCGGTGGTGGAAGTGGTGCGCGGGAAGGACGGCTGGCGGCCGGTCGTTTCGGCGCGGAACCGGGCGGTCAGGGGATGGAACAGCCCCATCGCCCTTTCCGGGCCGGCTGCGGGTGACGCGCGGATGCGGACCTCGGCCGATCCGGCAGGCAGGCGGGTCATCGGCACGCTCGGCAATTGCGCCGGGGGCATGACACCCTGGGGCACCTACTTGACCGCAGAGGAGAATTTCCAGTTCTACTTCTCCGGCAAGCTGCCGGAGGGCCATGGCGAGGCGGAGGCCTACCAGCGCTATGGTGTCTCTGGCGCAGGCCAGCGCTACCCCTGGGGGACGTTCGACCGGCGATTTGACCTGGGCGCCGAGCCCAACGAGCCCAACCGCTTCGGCTGGGTGGTGGAAATCGATCCGCTGGACCCCAGGGCGGTTCCGGTAAAGCGCACGGCGCTCGGCCGCTTCGCCCATGAGGGAGCGGAGACCCATGTGAACGGAGACGGGCGGCTTGTCATCTACATGGGGGATGATGCTCGCAATGAATATCTCTACCGCTATGTCTCGAAGGGCCGTGTAACCCGTGACCGGCGAGCGAACGGGCGCCTGCTTGATGATGGCGTGCTTTCGGTCGCCGTGTTCGACGAAGACGGGCTCGAATGGCGTCCGCTCGTCTTCGGCGAGGGGCCACTGACGCCAGCGAACGGCTTCCGCTCGCAGGCCGATGTGCTGATTGAGGCCCGGCGCGCAGCTGACCTTCTTGGTGCGACTCCGATGGACCGGCCGGAGGATGTGGAAGCGCATCCTTCGAACGGGCGAGTCTATGTGATGCTCACCAACAATCGCGAGCGCACTGTGGCCAACGCGGCAAACCCGCGCGTCGCAAACATGTTCGGCCAGATCCTCGAGCTGGTGGCGCCTGGCGGCGATCATGCTGCTGATCGCTTCCAGTGGGAAATCCTCGTGCTGTGCGGACCACCCGGCGACTCGAAGGTGGGTGCGCGCTGGGGGGCGGGCACATCGGCCAACGGCTGGTTCGGCTCGCCCGACAATTGTGCCTTCGACGCCCATGGCCGGCTGTGGGTCGCGACCGACCAGGGCTCGGCCTGGCCGCTGACGGGGACCGCCGACGGGCTCTGGGCGCTGGGGACGGAAGGGGCGGAACGCGGGGTTTCGCGGATGTTCTTCCGGGTGCCGGTGGGGGCGGAGCTGTGCGGGCCGCGCTTTGCGCGCGGCGGGCGGACGCTGTTCCTCGCCGTGCAGCACCCGGCAGCTGATGGCACGAAGGAGTGGGCGCCGTTTGGGCGCGAGTCCACCTTCCATGATCCGGCCACGCGCTGGCCGGACTTCTCGCCCGATTTGCCGCCGCGGCCTTCGGTCGTGGTGGTGGAGCGCGAGGATGGCGGCGTGATCGGGGTCTAGCGCGAGAAATGCGCGCCGGCGAGGCCGACCGGCGCACCGGGGCCTTCCGCATGGGGACGCGCGAGGGCGCGCCCTACCCTCCGGTTGCGGTCGAGGGTGTGCTGGGGGCCGATGGCGGACTCGACTTCGCGCGGCTGGACGTCGGGGCCTGGCGCGCACCCTCCGCAGCGCCGAGGCCGGAGCCCGGGCCGGTCGCCGTCGCGAGGCCGTAGCGCTCCGCGATCGCCCGGACGTGGGGCGGGACCATGTGCTTCATTTTTGCCGGTGCATAGCGCTCGAGGTGAAGGAGCGTCTCGATGGCCTTCATCTCGACGCGGGCGCGGGCGAATTCCAGGCCTTTGGGCGCGAGGAAGGGCATGAGCCGGCCGACAAGCGGACGGAGCCACCTCGGCATGCGCCGCAGCGGGAGGCCGCCGGCGGCGCGCCGGCTGTTTTCGAGGAAGGCCTTCACATGGGGGGTTCGGTCGCCTCTTGCACCAACGGGGGCGAGCAGGACCTCGTCTCTGAGAAGCGCGAGGAGTTCAGCGCCGCGGGCGTTGCGCACAAGGAGCCATTGTTCGCCCTCGCCGCCCATATAGCCGACGGTCAGATCGGCGAGCGCGTTGGTGTAATCGACACAGGTGCGGCAGGTGAGCGGGAAGAAGTCGGGTGGCAGATCGGCGATGGGGAGCGCCAGGAAGGGGATGCGCTTCTGCCGGCCGTCGTCGAAGCGGAGCTCGACCATCATGTCGGCGCGGAACTCGAGGTAGGCGATGGTCTCGGGACGAGGCGACAGCAGGGCGAGGAAGCGGTGGAAGCTTTCGGTCGTGGTGTTGTCCGAGCAGGGGGTGCCGATGACGAAGATGCGCTCGAAGCCGAAATCGGCCTCGATCCGGCGAAGCGCATGGACCTGGCAGGGGATGCCGATGACGGCGAGGCGGCGGTAGCCGCGGTCGCGGGCGGGTTCGAGGAGGGCGAGGAGGGGGGCATGGCCCATCCGCATGCCCCGGGCGCGCGCCATCATGGCCGGCTCGGTGATGAGGGCGGGCACCGGCTTCCAGCGGTCGGCAGGATCGGGGACCATGGTGAGGACGGCGTCGACCGCGCCCGTCTCGAGGAGGCGTTCGGCGATGCGCGTGGTGATCCCCGTCCATTGCGCTCCGGGAAGCGGGGACTTCAGGCGGGCGCGGTGCATGGCCTCAATGGGGCCGAAGAAGAGCTCGTCGGTGGCGGGGTTGCGGGTGCGGCCGTGGACCGCCTTCTCGCTTGCGGCATAATCGGGACGGATGAACTGGCAGGCGGTGGCGCAGGCCTGCGGCGTCGCGAGGCGGGAGACGCCGCAATCGGTGCAGAGCGCGCGGTAGGGCGCCGGCCGGAAGGCCGGGGTGCTGAGCCCCTCCGCCGCGTCGCCCCTACTCAGCGGCGAGCGCGAGCGGGCTTCGCTGCGGCCCGCGGATGACGCGACCAGGGCGGGCTCCGGTCGCCTCGCCGTGCCGGAAGGTGACGACTCCCGATTTGATGGTCATGACATAGCCATCGGCCTTCTGGAGCAGGCGCTTGCCGCCGGCTGGCAAGTCAAAGGCGAGCCAGGGCCGGCCGAGGCGGAGGCGGTCGAAGTCGATGAGGTTTAAATCTGCGAGCATGCCCGGCGCCACGAGGCCGCGATCGTGGAGGCCATAGAGGCGCGCGGTGTCGTGGCACTGGCGGCGGATGGCGTGCTCGAGCGGGATGCGACCGGCCTTGCGGTCGCGCACCCAGTGCTGGAGGAAGAAGGTGGGTGCCGCTGCGTCACAGATAGTGCCGCAGTGGGCGCCGCCGTCGGAGAGCGAATTGACGGTGTCCGAGCGGCGGATGACGGGTTCGAGGAAGTCGAGGTTGCCATCGGCATAGTTCAGGAGCGGCAGATAGATAAAGCCGTTGCCCTCGTCTTCCATCAAAAGATCATAGGCCACTTCGGCGCCGGAGCGGCCTTGCGCCTGCGCGAGCGCAGCGAGGCTCTCGGAACGCGGCGGCTCATAATCGAAGCCTTCACCCATGCGATATTGCAGGAACCAGCCCTGCGCGACGATCATGAGAAGGCCAGCGACGTCGGTTTCGGGGAAGACTGATTCCTCCGCCAGCATCCGGCTGCGGAACGCCGGGTCTCGCAAGCGGGCAAGCTTCGCCTCCCAGGGGAGGTCGCGGATCTCGGCCCAGGCGGGCTTGAACAGGAATGGGTGGACCGTGCCGCGCCAGTTCATGAGGATGCCCGTCGCCCGGAGCGCGATCTGCGCGACAATATGGGCTCCCTTCTTATTCTCCGCTTCCATGGCAGCGAGCTGTTCGGTGAGCGGGAGTTCCTTCGCCGGGCTTTCGAGTGCAGCGAAGGTGACCGGAAGCCCGGTCTCGCGCGAGAGGTCCCCCATCCACTGGAACTCGTTCCACTCGCGCCTGAGGTCCGAGGCCATCTCGAAGACGCCGTGGCCAACCCGGCCCATGGCACGGCCGATTCCGATCAGCTCCTCTGGTGTTGCGGTGGTGCCAGGGACGAGCTCGCCATCCACCGACTTGTGGAGGATGGTGCGCGAAGTCGAGAAGCCAAGCGCGCCGGCCCGCAAGCCCTCCTCGACGATTGCCGCCATGCGGGCGATGTCGGTCTCAGTTGGCGGCTCGTTTCTCGCGCCCCGCTCGCCCATCACATAGGCCCGGACTGCACCATGGGGAACATGGGTTCCAACATCGACCGTGCGCGGCAGCTTCTCGAGCGCGTCGAGATATTCCGGGAAGCTTTCCCAGTCCCAGGTCATCCCTTCGGCAAGCGCAGTGCCGGGAATGTCCTCAACGCCCTCCATGAGGCCGATGAGCCACTGGTGCCGTTCCGGGTGGGCGGGCGCAAAGCCTACGCCACAATTGCCCATGATGACCGTCGTCACACCATGCCAGGCTGACGGCGCCATTTCCGGGTCCCAGGTGGCCTGCCCGTCATAGTGGGTGTGGATGTCGACGAAACCGGGGGTGACCAGGAGGCCCCGCGCGTCCACGTCCTCAAGGGCTCGGCCGAGGTTCGGCCCAACAGCCGCAATCCGGCCGCCGTCGATAGCGACATCGGCCACGAAGGCGGGGTTGCCCGTGCCGTCAACGACGGTTCCGCCGCGGATGACCAGATCGTGCATGGCTTGCTCTCCCGTTCCCGATACGCTTCAGATTAGCACAGCCGCGCGCGTCGCGCGCTGGCGAAATGGGGAGCGGGATATGGACGGGGGACCCAATGCCGCCCAGGTCGAGTTCTGGAACGAGGCGGGCGGTCGGGCATGGGCCAAGTCGCACGAGGCGCTGGAGCAGCAGATCCTCACCTTGGGCGAAGTGGCGATCACAGCTCTTGCACCCATGCCAGGCGAGCGGGTGCTCGACATCGGCTGCGGGGCGGGGGCGACCAGCCTGGCGCTCGCCGAAGCCGTCGGGCCTGCAGGCCGCGTGGTGGGGGTGGACGTGTCGCGGCCGCTCCTTGCCATCGCCGAGCGGCGCGGGGCGGCTGTCCCGAACCTCCGCTTCGTGGAAGCCGACGCCCAGACCCATGGCTTCGACCATGGCGGGTTCGATGCCGCCTTCTCGCGCTTTGGAGTCATGTTCTTCGCCGACCCGGTGGCCGCCCTTGCCAATATCCGTGTCGCACTCCGGCCGGGCGGGCGCCTCGCTTTCGTCTGCTGGCGGGGCTTGCCCGAGAATGGCTGGATGCACGTGCCGCTTGCGGCGGCGATGCCACTCTTGCCCCCGATGCCGGCTCCGGACCCGGAGGCGCCTGGGCCCTTCGCTTTTGCCAACTGCGGCCGGGTGGAGGCTATTCTCGGCGCCGCGGGGTTCCAGGAAGTTGCGATCCGGCCGCACGATTCTGAGATCGGTGGCAACGACCTTGCAACAACGATGGCGCTGCTCCTCAAAGTGGGGCCGATCGGGGCTGTGCTGCGCGAGGCGCCGGAGCTTGCGCCGAAGGTGGAAGAAGCGGTGGCCGACGCACTCGCACCCTATGTGCGGAACAATGAAATCTGGTTGCCCGGAGCAGTGTGGATTGTGACTGCGCGGGCCTGAGGGAGAGGGACATGAAGGCAATTCGGCTGCGGCACCCAGGGGGAATCGACAATCTGCGTCTTGAAGAGATGGCAGCACCTGGCGCCCCGGGCCGGGGCGAAATCCGGGTCAGGCTGCGCGCATCTTCGCTCAACTACCACGATTATCTGGTGGTGGCGGGCGCGATCCCAACTCCCGACGGGCGGATCCCGATGTCAGACGGGGCTGGCGAGGTATTGGCAGTTGGCGAGGGGGTGAGCGAATTCGCCGTGGGTGACTCCGTCATCTCGACCTTCTTCCCCAACTGGCTCGACGGGCGCGCGATTGCCGGCGGTTTCGCAGGCGTGCCCGGCGACGGGGCTGATGGCTATGCAGTCGAGGAAGTGGTGGCGCCGGCGACCGCCTTTACGCGAGCGCCCGCGCTCTGGAGCCATGCCGAGGCCGCGACCCTTCCTTGTGCTGGTCTCACCGCCTGGCGAGCGCTGGTGACCGAAGGCGGCATCAAGCCCGGGGACACAGTGCTGGTGCAGGGAACGGGCGGCGTTTCCGTCTTTGCGCTCCAGTTCGCCAAGGCCGCGGGGGCGATGGTGATTGCGACCTCCTCGTCGGATGCGAAGCTCGAACGGCTGAAAGCGATGGGGGCGGACCATCTGATCAACTACAAGACCACCCCCGACTGGGGGCAGGCGGCAGCCAGGCTGAGCGGGGGTGGTGTTGATCATGTGATCGAAGTGGGCGGCGCCGGGACGCTGCCCGAGAGCATCGCCGCCGTGAGAGTCGGCGGGCATATCGCCCTCATCGGGGTGCTGGCCGGCTATGCCGGGCCGGTGCCGACAGTGCAGCTGATGGCAAAGCAGATCCGCCTTGTCGGGATCACTGTTGGCACCAGGCGCGAGCAGCAGGACATGGTGCGGGCAGTGGAGGTAAGCGGGTTTCGCCCCGTCATCGACCGGCGTTTTCCCCTCTCCGAGCTTGGGGCCGCCTTCCGCCACCAGGAATCGGGAGCGCATTTCGGCAAGATCGTGGTCGATATCTGATGGCCGGGCCGCCGCGCCTTCGGGTCGATATCGTCTCGGATGTCGTCTGCCCCTGGTGCCTCATCGGTTTCCGGCAGCTGGAGCGCGCACTCGCAGAACTTGGCGCGGAGGCGGATATCCGCTGGCATCCTTTCGAGCTCAATCCCGGCATGGGGCCCGAGGGGGAAGCAGTGGATGCCCATGTCGCACGCAAATATGGCGCGAGCCCGGCACGGATGGCCGAGACCAGGGCGGCAATGGCGGCGATTGCGGCCGAAGTGGGCGTCGTCTTCGCGCCCGGCATGCCGGAGCGCATGTGGAACACCCGCGACGCCCACCGGCTGCTCTTCTGGGCGAAGGATACGGGTCGCCAGACGGCACTGAAGCTTGCGCTGTTCGAGGCGCATTTCGCGCGCGGTGCCAATGTTTCCGACCATGGCGAGCTGGCCGATGCAGCGGCGGCGGCCGGGCTCGACCGGGAGGCGGCGGCCGACGTGCTGGCCTCAGGCCGCTTCGCCGACGCGGTGGTGGCGCTGGAGACAAGGTTCACGGAGATGGGCGTGACCGGGGTTCCGGCCTTCATCCTCGGCGAGCGCGGCCTCGCCATGGGCGCGCAGGGGGTGGAATGGTTCCGCCGGGTGCTGCCGCGCTTTCTTCCCCGGGCCGCGGCCTAGCGGCCCTTCCACACGGGCGCGCGCTTCTCGAGGAAGGCGACCGGGCCTTCGCGCGCGTCTTCGGATGCGAACACCAGCGCCGAGACCCTGCGGCTCAAGGGCCAGAGCTCGGATTCGGGGAGTTCATAGGCAAGCCGCGCGACCTTGAGGCTTTCGCGGACCGACAGGGGCGCGTTGACGGCGATGGCCTTGGCGAGTGCGACGCATTCAGCCTGAACCTCGCCTGCGGGCACCATGCGGTTGACGAGCCCGAGCGCATAGGCGCGGGGCGCGTCGAGCGGGTCGCCGGTTGCGATCAGTTCGAAGGCGACGGCCGCGGGGAGCTTGCGCGGCAGGCGGAAGACGCCACCGGCGCCAGCGTAGAGGCCGCGCTTGACTTCGGGCAAGCCGAAGCGGGCGGTATCGGACGCCACGATCATGTCGCAGGCAAGCGCAATCTCGCAGCCACCGGCAAGGCCTGCGCCGACAACCCCGGCGATCCATGGCTTCTCGCGGGGGTGCTGGGTGAAGCCGGCGAAGCCGCCGTCCTTCGTGGCGAGGAGATGGCCGCGACCCTTGGAGATTTCGGACAAGTCGGCGCCGGCGCAGAAGAAGTCAGGGGAGGAGGAAGTGAGGATCACGACGCGGACCGCCTCGTCGCGCTCGGTCTCCTTGACAATCCAGTCGAGGGCTTGCGCCACGTCGCCGTTGACAGCGTTGCGTTTGTCGGGGCGGTTCAGGCGCACAAGTCCGATATGGCCTTCGATCACCTCATAGAGGACTTCGCGGCCAACCGATTCCGGCTTGGTCATGGCTGGTCTCCGAGTTGCTGGTGCAGGCGCGCCATGGCGCCAGTGTCCCAGTAGAAGGGCTTGATGACCGCGACCTTGCCGTCGCGGAATTCGTTCACTTCGACGATCTCGTGGGAGATTTGGCCCGTGGGGGCGTGGATCGTCATGCGGAAGAAGACGACAACCCGGCCGGCGCCAGCGGCCATGCCGAGCCGGTCCACCCTGGTGCCCGGCCAGGTGCCATAGACGATGGCCGAGAGGCGGCGGAGTGCGTCGCGGCCGCGGTAGATGCCGGCATAGGGCATGGTCTCGGCTTCGTGGATTTCGAGCTCGTCGTGCAGCTCGGCTTCGGCTGCGTCCCAGTCGCCGCGCGTCACTGCCTCGTAGAGGCGGACAGCGACGGCGAGATTGGCCTTGTCCTCCTCAGTCACGCAGCGGGACGCCAGTGGCAGTGGAAGCCGCCAGGGACGCGGGCGGGCATGTGCACTTTGGCGACCGGGCCGGCGGCAACATCCCTTGCATCGAGCACGGCAAGAAAGCTTGCGTTGCGATGACTGTCCCACACAAGAGCGAGAAGCCAGCCCTCACCCTCGCCAGGGCCATCGGGAACGAACACGGGTTCGCCGCAATAGGCCCCTTCGCCGAAGGAGAAGGAATCGCGCGCGCCGGACTCCACATCAATGGCAGCGATCTGGTCAAAGCCATCGATTCGGCCGGCAGTGGGCCTCGCCGTGCCATTGACGAAGGTCTTGCGGTAGCGCTTGCCCTGGAAGCGGTCGTCGATGCGGGGGAACTGAATGTCGAGCCCGTCCAGTTCTTCCTCGCGGAAATGGCCGTTGCCGCCAATCCGCCAGCGCTTCAGGGTAAAGCGGGTGTCCTGGTGGGAGGGGAGGGTGCCGTCGGCAGACGGCATCAGCGGCGCCCGCTTCGAACCCGCGACATCGATGACGACATCCTGCCCGTCGTCGAAACTGCCAGCGATATGGAAGGCGAAGGTGGGGTCGGTCTCGAACCAGCGCACCTCGTCCCCGCCGTTGCCACCCTTGGCCATGATGCCGAAGGCTGCCGGGCGGTCATCCTCCCAGGCGGCGAGGGGTTTGCCGGCCATGGCCCGTTCCATCGAGATGACGACGGGGAGGCAGGGGAAGACGACACGGCGCTCGGTCAGCGCAAAATCGTGCATCATCGAAGGGTAGGGCTGGTCAAGCCAGGCCGTGTGGCGCTTGTGGCCGGCGCTGTCGATGATGTCGTAGCGGATGGCCGTGGAGCCGGGGCCCTTGGCACCACAGCCGAAAGCGTGGAGCGCACCATCGTCTGGGTCGGTCTTGGGGTGGGCTGTGAACGGGCCAGTCACCGTGTTGTCGAACGTCTCATAACCCTTGGTCTCGAGCGTATCAGGGTCGAGCGCGGTTGGCGGGCAGCCTTCCATGAGCGCATAGAGCGCGCCGGCGTGGGGCCAGATATGGGTGTTCGCGGTATTATACTCCATCGGGCTGACCGAGGGGTCGTTGAAGCGGGGGTTGCCGAACACGCCGAACAGGCGGCGGCCGGCGGCGCGTTCGAGCTCATATTTGCGGGTGCGGACATAACGGTTCTTCATCGCCGCACGGCCGCCGCCGAGCCGGATAGCGTAGACCATGCCGTCGCCGTCGAAGACATGGTAGCGGTCTTCGGGGTGCGGTGGGTAGAGCGGGTCGGGGCCGTTCCGGTAGAAGGTGCCAGAAAGCGTCTGTGGCAGCTTCCCTTCGATCACAAGATCGGGTGCGTCCATCTCGGCGCCGAATGGCTGGTAATAGCCCTTGAGATAGGGATGGTCAGGGAACATGGCAGTCATGGCTGGCCTCCTCGGCTGGTCGGCCTAGCATGGCGCTCAAGCCAGGGAAGCTCTCCAAAACTGCGGCGGGCAGGTCAGCCAATCGAGTCGATCGCCTTGGCGAGTGCGACATCGCGGGCTGAGAGGCCGCCAGCGTCGTGGGTGGTGAGCGCGATTTCGACCCGGTTCCAGACATTGGACCATTCGGGGTGATGATCCTGCTTCTCGGCAAGAAGGGCGACACGCGTCATGAAGGCGAAGGCCTCGCTGAAATCGCGGAATCGGAAGCTCCTTTTCAGATGCTCGCCATCGAGGGTCCAGCTTGGGAGTTCATTGGCAAGTGCCGCACGGGCGGCGGCATCGAGTGTCTCGACCATGGCGGTTCCTCCAGCTAGGGCTTCAGGCATGGCGACCATGGCACCGGATGCAGCGGAAATCGAGGCGCTGGCGCTGGCCGCGGCCGAGCGGCTGCCGCCGCTGTTCCGCGACCACCTCGCCGATGTGGTACTCCACGTGACGGACTTTCCCGACGCCGAAGTGATGGAGGCGATGGGTCTTGAAAGCCCGTTTGACATCCTCGGTCTTTACCAGGGCCATCCGGTCGGCTCCGAAGGGGCGGAGATGACGGGGCGGATGCCGCCCACCATTTTTCTCTATCGCCGGCCGCTGCTCGACGCCTGGGCCGATGGCGAAGACAGCCTCGAGGCGCTGGTCACTCATGTGCTCGTGCACGAGGTGGGGCATCATTTCGGCCTTTCGGATTCCGAGATGGAAGCGATCGAGGCGGCCGCGGCGGACGGGGACTAGGCCAGAAGTTCCTCCACGAGGGCAGGGACAAGCGTGCCGGCCGGGCCGAGCCGGCGTTCATGGAACCGGTTGGACATGGCAGAACGGTCAAGGTTCAATTCAACAGTGTGGGCGCCGACCTCGCGCGCGGTCTCGACGAAGCCGGCAGCGGGATAGACCTGCCCCGAGGTTCCAATAGCGATGAACAGGTCGCACTGACCCAATGCGTGCAGGATCCGGTCCATCGCATAGGGCATTTCGCCGAACCAGACGATATCGGGGCGAAGGCGCTGGGCACCGCAGGCCGGGCAGGGCGGGTTGTGGCGAAGCGGTCCCTCCCAGCGATGGCGGGTGCCGCAGGCGGTGCACCAGGCGGACTTGAGCTCGCCGTGCATGTGGAGGAGGCGCCTGGCGCCGCCGCGCTCGTGGAGGTCATCGACATTCTGGGTGACGATAAGAAGCTCTCCTGGCCAGGCGGCGTCGAGGCGGCCGAGGGCCAAGTGGGCAGCATTGGGCGCGACTTCAGCAAGGCGGGCGCGGCGGGCATCGTAGAAGGCTTGCACCAGGGCCGGGTTGCGGGCGAAGGCTTCCGGTGTTGCAACATCCTCGACTCGGTGTCCTTCCCAGAGGCCATCGGGTCCGCGGAAAGTGGCAACGCCCGACTCCGCGGAAATTCCGGCCCCGGTTAGGACGACGATTCGCCGATGGCTACCCATGCTGGCCTCGTGCGGGGGCGCTCGCTGCTGCGCAAGGGGTTGCGCTTTGCTACTGGCTGGCCGAGTGGGCCGGCATGGGCGAGAGGCAGCTTGCAATCGGGGTTCTCGGAGCAGGCGGACGCATGGGCCGCGCCCTCGTTGAGGCGATCGCTGCGGCACCCGACCTTGCACTTGCTGGCGGCGTGGAGCGGCCCGGGCATCCGGCCTGCGGGGCGGCGTTGCCTGGCGGCCTGGTGGTCGCTGCCAACGCCGCGCCAGTTGCCCACCGGGCCGATGTGCTGGTCGATTTCACCACGCCCGAGGCGCTCGCTGAGACGCTTCGCGCTGCCGGGGATGCCGGGTGCGCGCTGGTGGTGGGGACGACGGGTCTCGGGCCGGAGCACCATGCCGCAATCGATGCGGCGGCGCAGACGATTGCCGTACTCCAGGCGGCCAACACGTCGCTTGGCGTGACGCTTCTCTCTGCCCTCGTCGAGATGGCAGCCTCGCGCCTGCCGGATTGGGATATCGAGATCGCCGAGCTGCACCATGGCGGCAAGCGCGACGCGCCCTCGGGCACGGCCCTGATGCTGGGCGAGGCGGCAGCGCGTGGGCGGGGCAAGCAGCTTCAAGCGCTGCGGCTTCGCCCGCACGACGGGATGAGCGGACCGCGGGTGACGGGAGGGATCGGGTTTGCCGCGCTCAGGGGTGGAACTGCCGCTGGCGATCATGATGTCTGGCTGCTTGGCACTGGCGAGCGGCTGCGTCTTGCCCATGTCGCCGAGGACCGGCGCATTTTTGCAACTGGAGCCCTCACCGCAGCGCGGTGGCTCGCCGGGCGGCCGGCGGGGCGCTACCGGATGTCAGATATACTGGGATTTTCCGCGCGCTAGCGCGCTGGCTGGTCGAAGCGAAGGAAACGCAGGCGTGCTTCTGGCTCAAGCTGGCGCTGCTTCTGCAGCATGGCGGCTGTTGCATATGGGGTCTCGCTTGCACGGGGTGCGGCAAGAAGCGTCACTCCGAGCCCGATCACATAGCCGACCAGCACTGCGCGCAGGAACATGACTCAATCCCGAGCTTAGGAACCCGCGTCCCATCTATCCGGGTTCCGTGGCAGTTTCCTGTATGGAATCGTCAAATCTTGTGAAGTTTGCGTGTCGGGGCCACGAGGCGTTTGGAGGCGTGGCGAGCTGCGCTTGAGCAGTCCGGCTTGTCTTTTGCGGGCGTCTCGGGCATGGATGCAAATGCGGGCGACTTCGCGTGGCCCGTCTTGTCATCTGGGGTGCACGAAGAGCAGGGCGCACCTGCATGGCGCCCAGGTCAGCACAGGTCTCCGGTTTAGCAGAGGTCTATGGCGAAGGAAGAATTGCTCGAGATGCGGGGCACGGTTGTGGAACTGCTGCCCAACGCCATGTTCCGGGTCCGGCTTGAGAATGATCACGAAATCCTCGGCCACACCGCGGGCAAGATGCGAAAAAACCGCATCCGGGTATTGACTGGCGATGAGGTGCTGGTCGAGCTCACCCCCTATGATCTGACCAAGGGGCGGATCACCTACCGTTTCAAGTGAGCCGCGTCCGCAACCACGCGCGCTGGCAGGCGGCCTGGTATGGAGCCCTCAGGCGGTGCCTTTTTTGCGCCGGCGCGTGGCCGACCCCCCGCCATGGCCAGCAGGTCCTGTGGCAGGCGTAAGGCTGGTGCTCGCCTCGGCGAGCCCGCGCCGGCTGGAGCTGCTCTCCCGGGTCGGGATCCTGCCTGATCTCGTAGACCCAGCTGATCTCGACGAGACAGTTCGCCCGCGCGAGCGGCCTCAGCCCTATGTGGAGCGGCTTGCAGCTGAGAAGGCCACAATGGTGGCAGCGCGCAACCCGGGTGCAGTGGTGCTGGCAGCCGACACCTGTGTTGCGGTCGGCGCGCGGATCCTTGGCAAGGCGGAGAATGAGGCCGAGGCTTCGGCCATGCTCGCCTTGCTGTCAGGGCGGCGCCACCGGGTGCTGACCGCAGTCACAGTCATCGATGCGGCAGGGCGGGCGCGGCATCGGACCGACCGGACGGTCGTTGCCGTCAAGCGGCTAACCGCGGCCGAGATGACAGCCTATCTGTGCTCGGGGGAGTGGCGCGGCAAGGCAGGAGCCTATGCCATCCAGGGCCGGTTCGAAGCCTATGTCCGGTTCCTTGCCGGGAGCTTTTCTGGCGTGATGGGGCTGCCCTTGCACTTGGCGCTCCCGATGCTGCAAGCGGCCGGCGTGCGACCGGGCGATGGCTGAGGCCTTCCTCGAGGAGCGGCCCGGCGAAGTGCGGGCGGCCCTGGTGGAAGACGGTGTTCTGGTTGCAATGGAGATCGCTCGCGCGTTCGATGGCGTGCAGCCGGGTGCAATCGTCGACGGTCGGGTTGGCGCCACGGGCCCGGCCGGGGTGGAAGTGGTGCTCACTGGCGAGGTGGCGCTTCTTGAAGGTCCCAGCACCGTGCCAGAAGGAGCTCGAATGCGTGTGGAAGTGGTGCGCGCAGCAATCCCGGAGCCAGGGCGCATGCGGCCGGCAAAGGTGCGGCGCGCTCGGCCAGGAGCGGAGCTGGCGCCAGCGCCTTCCCTTGGCGCGCGCCTCAGCGCCAAAGGATATGGGGTGCAGCACGGCTTTCCCGATGCCGTCGCCGGAGCGTGGGATTCGCACTGGGCCGAGGCGGAGGCAGGCGAAGTCATTATTCCTGGCGGCTGCCTGCTACTTCACCCGACGCCGGCGCTGCTCGCCATCGACATCGACGGCCGGCCCGACCCTGAGATCGCAGCGCGGGCAGTTGCGGCCGTCATCCGCCGGTTTGGGATTGGGGGATCGATTGCAATCGATTTCCCGACGCTGCCGGGTCGGGCTTGGCGACAGGCAGCAGCAGCTGCGTTCGATGCTGCAATGGTGGGGCTGGCTTTTGAGCGGAGTGCGATCTCGGGCTTCGGCCTCTTGCATGTTGTGCGGCCTCGGCCGCGACCCTCGATTCTCGACCGGGCCATGCTGGAGCAGGATGCGACTGCTGCGCTTGCGCTGCTTGAGCTTGCTCTCCGGGAGACTCGGCCTGGGCCGCTGGCGCTCGTGGCGCGGCCGGCGATCGTCCGGCGGCTACGGGCACAGCCGGCGCTGGTTGCCGAGGTGGCGCGTCGCGCCGGGCGGGCGATTGACCTTGTTGCCGACCCGGCTGCAGGGGAGGGCCATGTCACTGCCGGCTGAGCTCCGCCCCTGTCCGCGCTGCCGCAAGGCCGCAGCGCCGGCCTATGCGCCTTTCTGCTCGGCTGCCTGCCGGAACCGCGACCTCCTCGACTGGCTGGAAGAGCGGCATGTGATTCCCGGACCTCCAGTCGAGAATGGGGAAGCCCAGGGCCACTAGGGCGGAATGCACGGCAGCACGAGGCGGACCCCGCGCGCCCAGGTTTTCTGCAAGGCGATGTCGCCGAGCGGCTGCGCGAGGACGCAAAGGCCGAGGAGGGGTGAGCGAGCGCCCAACTCCGCAAGGCGGCACCGCCTATGAAAGCCACACGGGATCCCGGGATTTGCAAGACCAGCGGGCCTGGTGGCAGCAAGCGGGCAGGGCGGCTCCACCTGCTGGGCCGGGAGAAGGCTGGTGCCCGCTTTCGTCCACGCGACCATGCGATGCGTGCAGCGACAAGCACATGCGATCCGGCTTCTGGCCGGGGCGGTTGACAAGTTTCGAGCACATGGTCGCAAGGGGAGCGGACCCACGCCCGTCGCCGGCGAACACCTGGCGACCCCTACGGGACTCGAACCCGTGTTTTCGCCGTGAAAGGGCGACGTCCTAGACCGCTAGACGAAGGGGCCGTGGCGGGGAGGCGGCGGATTAGTCGGCGCCTGCCGCGTCGTCAAGGTGAAGTTCGGCACGCGC
>NZ_JBRCLD010000004.1:0-18170 GCF_053487655.1 Thermaurantiacus sp.
GGGACCGGGCGCCGGCGACCGCCATGGCGGCCGCGCGCGCCAACGCCGAGGCGATCGCCCGGACGCTCCGCGACCTCGGCATCACGGTTGACTGCCTGCCGGTGCTCGACGTGCCGGTGCCCGGCGCCGACCCGGTCATCGGCGACCGGGCGCTGGGGACCGAGCCGCTCCAGGTGGCGGCGCTCGGCCGCGCGGTGCTGGACGGCCTCCAGGCCGGGGGCGTGGTGGGCGTGGTGAAGCACGTGCCGGGGCATGGCCGGGCGACGGCCGACTCGCACCTTGCGCTGCCCGTGGTGACCGCGCGCGCGGAGGAGCTGGAGGCCGACCTCGCCCCCTTCGTGCGGCTTGCCGATGCGCCGATGGCGATGACCGCGCACGTGGTCTACGCCGCCTGGGACGGGGAGCTCTGCGCCTCGCTCTCCCCGACGGTGGTGGGCGAGGTGATCCGCGGGCGGATCGGCTTCGACGGGCTTCTCATGTCAGATGATCTTGGCATGCAGGCGCTGGCGTGCCAGCCAGGCGGCGGTTCGATGGCGGGACGGGCGGCTGGCGTGCTGGCGGCGGGGTGCGATGTCGCGCTTCACTGTTCTGGGGACCTTGCCGAGATGGAGGCAGTTGCGTCTGCCGTGCCGGCGATGGGGGAGGAGGCGCAAGCGCGGCTGGCGCGGGCGATGGCGTGGGCGAGGCGGCCATGGCGCGGTGCCGAGGCGGGCGCAGCGGTTCCCGTCGAGGTGCTGCTTTCGCGACGCGATGCGCTCCTCGAGGCAGCCGGGTGAGGGACGGGCGTACGCCAGCTGAGCGCGCTGGCGACGAAGTGCTGCATGTGGCGGTCGAGGCATGGGAAGGGCCGCTTGACCTGCTGCTGGCGCTGGCGCGCACCAACCGGGTCGACTTGCGGGCGATTCCCATCCTGCCGCTCGTTGACCAGTATCTCGCCTTCATTGGCCGGGCCCGGGCACTGCGGCTTGAGCTTGCCGCCGATTATTTGGTGATGGCGGCGTGGCTTGCTTACTTGAAGTCGGCGCTTTTGCTGCCGGAGCCGGGCCCGGGCGAAGTCGATGCCGAAGCCATGGCCGAGCGGCTGCGCTGGCGCCTCGCACGGCTGGCAGCGATGCGCGATGCCGCTGCAGCCCTTGTCGCGCGCGACCTGCTCGGCCGCGACGTGTTCGCCCGCGGCGCGCCCGAGGGCCTGCGGCGGGTGACCCGGGCGAAGGTGGAGGCAAGCCTTTATGAGCTGCTTAGCGCCTATGGCGGGATTGCGGCGATGCGCGAGCGGCGCTGCTGGACACCGCCGGCGCGGCCGGTGCTGATGACACTCGAGGAGGCCATTGCCCGCGTGGAGGCGATGCTGGGCGAGCGGCTGGACTGGACACGGCTTGCCGAGTTTCTCCCCGGCGGACTCGAAGGGCAAGCGCGCAGCGGTGCCATGGCAGCAGGTTTTGCTGCGGCACTCGAGCTGGTGCGGCGGGGCCGGGTGGAGCTGGCGCAGGCTGCGCCTTTTGCGCCGCTGATGCTGCGGGCCAGGCCTGGCTAGGGCGAAACGCGGGCGAGCGCAGCTGCAAGATCGGCCCAGAGATCCTCCGGGTCTTCAAGGCCGATCGAGACCCGGAAGCGGGCGCCTTGCGGGGGCGGCGAGAGGCGGCGGGGGGCGCGGGCCGGGATGATGAGGGACTCATAGCCGCCCCAAGAGTAGCCGAGGCGGAAGTGGTGCATGGAGTCGCAGAAGCGGGCAGCGATGTCGGGGCCGTCGACGAGAAGTTCGAAGCCGAACAGGCCGGAGCTCCCCGTAAAATCGCGGGCCCAGTGCTGATGGCCGGGGCAGGAGGAGAGGGCCGGGTGGAGGACCCGGGCGACCAGGGGGTGGGCAGCAAGCCGGTGGGCGAGAGCGAGCGCGGAGGCCTCCTGGTGGCGCAGCCGGACGGCAAGCGTTCGCAATCCCCGGAGCGCAAGCGCGGCATCATCGGCGGAGACACATTGGCCGAGTGCGTGGGCAGTCTGGCGCAGCCGGGGGAAGAGGGCAGGCGTAGCCGAAACCGAGCCCATGAGGAGATCCGAATGCCCGCCCACATATTTGGTCAAGGACTGCATGACCATATCGCAGCCGCTTGCAATGCCCTTGAGGAAAATGGAGGCAGCCCAGCTGTTGTCGAGGAGGGTCGGGATGCCGGCAGCGCGGGCAGCGGCTGTGAGCGCGGGAATGTCTTGGACTTCGAAGCTGAGGGAGCCTGGGCTTTCGAGGAGGAGGAGCGCGGTCTCGGGCCGGAAGTGGCGGGCGATTGCGGCGCCGTCGGCGAGCGGGTCATAGGCCTCTGCCGTGAAGCCATGGTCACGGCCGAAGCCGAAGACAAAGCTCGCGGTCGGCTCATAGGCGCTGTCGGGGATGAGGATGTGGGCGCCTGGGCGGCAAGTGGCGAGGATGGCGGTTGCAATGGCAGCCACACCGGAGGGGAAGAGCATGGTGCCAGCGGCACCGGGCTCGAGCGCGGTCAAGGCCTCAGCAAGGGCCCAGGCGGTCTGGGTGCCGCGGCGGCCGTAGAAGAGGCGGCTGTCAGGCGCCCTGGCGGCCTGCTCCATTTCGGCGACGGAGGCGTAGATGACGGTCGAGCCGCGGGCGACTGGGGGGTTGACGAGGCCGTGAGTCCATTCCGGACGGCGGCCGGCCGAAGCAAGCAGCGTGTCGGGCCGGGCGCCGGCTTGCGCTTCGGACTCAGTCGGCACCAGTGACAACCGGCGTGTCCGGCTGGCTTCCCCATTCCGCCCAGCTGCCATCATAAAGGGCCGGTGCTGGAGCGCCGAGAAGCGTTGCTGCGAACACGAGTGTTGCCGCTGTCACGCCCGAGCCGCAGGTGGCAGTGAGCGGCTTTGAGGGGTCGATGCCAGCGGCAGCGAAGGCAGCAGCGAGGCCGGCCTTGTCCTTGTAGCGGCCGTCTTCGGTGAAGAGAGTGGCATAGGGCAAGTTGCGGGCACCCGGGATGTGGCCGGGGCGGACGCCCGGGCGGGGCTCAGGCTCGGTGCCTGCGAAGCGGCCGGGCGAGCGGGCGTCTGCCACCTGCTCGGCGCCCGACTTCAGGTTCTCGCGCATTTGGGCAAGCGTGCGGACCTGGGAGCGGTCTTCCCAGGCGGTGAAGTGGCGGTGGCGCAGCACGGGCCTGCCGCTCTCAAGCGCGCCCCCTGCTGCCTTCCAGGCAGAAAGGCCGCCATCAAGCACGGCGACCGAGTGGGCGCCGAAGACGCGGAACATCCACCAGGCGCGCGCTGCCGAGTGCAGCGGCGAATTGTCGTAGACGATGATGCGGCTGCCGTCGCCGAGGCCAAGCGCCTGGGCGCGGCTGGCGAATTTCTCCGGCGGCGGCAGCATGTGCGGAAGCGGGCTGCTGCTGTCCACGACTTCGTCCAGATCGAGAAAGACGGCGCCAGGAATGTGGGCGGCCTCATATTCGGCACGGGCGTTGCGGCCGTGATCGGGGAGGAAGAGGGTGGCATCGACGATGCGGATGTCGGACTTGCCCTGCTCGCCCTTGAGCCAGTCTGCACTGACGAGCTGATCCATGGCGCGCCTCCCCATGCCTTCTGCCGCCAGCAGCCTTAGCTGCGGCCCTGCGGGGGGACAAGCTTTCGCCGAGGCGCAAGTTCCTGGCGTTGCGGCCGTGAAGACCAGACGGGCCGGGCGCCAAATGCGGCCTGGCCGGAGGCGAGGAAGGGTGGTCCCGCAGATGGACCAGGTGGAGCAGGGCCGGCATACGCCGGGACATGTGGCGCAGGAGGTGGCAACGAACCCGCATGGCGCATCGCAGCCGCTGCGCCGCGCGCCCGGCGCAAGGGCGAAAGGACCGGCCCTGTGGCCGGTTGGCCTGCGCATGGGCCGGCATGCCGAAGGCGATGCAGGGCGGGTGGAAGGCCCAGCGGCTGCGCTGCCGCTCTTGGGGGTGGAGCGGCGGCTCGTGCGCCGTGCCGAAGCCGTGTGGGAGCAGCTGCGGCCGCCGGCCGGGCTGCCACCTGCTGGAGCCATGCATGCGTTTCAGTCGCCCATGTTTTCGGGGAATGCGATGTTGTTCGCGCTGCCGCCGCATCCGGCCGAGCCTGACTGCACCCTGCCGCGCATCTTGCGCATTGGGCCGAATCTCGCCGAGCTTGGACTGGTTGCGACGGGGCCGGTTTGTGCGAGCGACGGCACGCGGGCAACTGTGACCCAGCGCCTGGCAGCCCTGGTGGAGCGGGCGTGCGCGCAAATGGCGCCTGTTGTTGTCGAGATCGATGCCCCGGGGCAGGAGCGGCCGGGCGTGCTGTTGCGGGCGATCGCTCTGCCCTTTGCGTCGCCTGCAGGAGTGACAGCGCCTTCCGGGCCGCTGGCCGTGGTGGTCGCCTCGTGGCGGAACCTGCTCCCGGCGGCCGAGACCGCAACGCTTGAGCGCGAGCTGGCCGAGGCCCTCGCGTGGCTGCGCGGCACCCACTGAGAAAGCGCTCCCGAAGCGGTCTTTGGAGGCCTGGGCCCGCAGCTTCCGGGGCTGCTGCGTTGAACCCTGCTGGCGGCTCGCCTATGGCTGCTGGGGGCCTTCGCAAGACAAGGCCGGCGAGGAGAGCCGGGATGGCGAGCACGGTTGCCGGGGACAAGGCGGATCCGGTTTCTTCAAGCGATGTGGACGTGAAGCTGGCGTTCCTCGAGGCGCTCGGACGCGCGGGTCCGCGCTGTGAGCTTGATGCGCTTGCCCCCGGCCAGCGCGAGCGGCTGTTCGCGCTGGCCTGGGAGACGGCGCGGGTGCGCCAGCCAGGCCAGCACCGAGTGCATGTGGGGACTGCGGATGTCGAGACCGGGCAGCGGCGGATGCCCGTGGTGCTGGTGACGGACGACATGCCCTTCCTGGTTGACTCGGCAACGGCTGCTGTGACGCGCGCCGGGCTTGAGATCCACTGCCTGCTGCACCCGGTGATGCCGATCCGCCGCGATGCCAAGGGCGCGATCGTGGCGATCGGCGAGGCCGGGGATCCGCGGGAATCCCTGGTCGTCATGGAAGTGGAACGCGCGCCGGCGCGGCAGCGTGCCGAGCTCCAAGCCGAGCTTGACCTTGTCTATGGCGATGTGCGGCGGGCGGTCTCTGACTGGGGGGCGATGCTGGAGCGGCTGCGCGTCGCCGCGCGGCAGCTCAATGATCGGCCACCGCCGGTTGCGCCGCATGTGCTTGCCGAGACGATCGCCTTTCTTGAGTGGCTGGCTGCTGACAATTTCACCTTTCTTGGTTGCCTGGATGACGAGGGGGCAAAGGGCATCTTGCGGGATGGGGCGCGGTTTCCTGCACCCGACCCGGCGGCGGGCGATCCGACCGCCGCGCTCATCGTCTCCAAGAGCCGGCTGGTTTCGACCGTGCATCGCAATGTCCCGATGGACATGGTGACGGTGCGGGCGTTTCATCAGGACGGGCAGGTGGCGGGCTCGGCCCTGTTCCTCGGGCTCTTTACGTCGGCGGCGCTCAACGAGAGCCCGCGGCGGGTACCGCTGGTCAGGCGCAAGGTGGCGATGGTGACCGAGCAGCTTGGCTATGACCCGCGCGGCCATGCCGGCAAAGCGCTTGCCCATGTCATCGAGACCTTCCCGCGGGACGAGCTGTTCCAGATCGATGCCAAGCGGCTCGAGGGGATGGCAGAAGGGCTGCTTTCGCTCATCGACCGGCCGCGGCCGCGGCTGTTCCTCAACCTGGACGCGGTGGCGCGGTCGCTCTCTGCCCTCGTCTATATTCCCCGCGACACCTATTCCGCGGAACTCCGCGTGCGGATCGGCCGGCTGCTTGAACAGGCGACCGGCGGCAGCCTTGCCCGCTTTGATGTCGAGCTCAGAAGCGAAGGGCTCGCGCGCGTGCATTATGTGCTCCACGATGTCGAGAACGACGCCGACGAAGCTGCCCTCAATGCCGAGCTGGAGCGGCTGACCCGAGGCTGGGACGAGGCGGTGGAGACTGCCCTTGCCGAGCGGGCCGGGCCGATGCGGGCAGCGCGCCTTGCCCTGACCCATGGCCGGGCCTTCTCGGCTGGCTACCGCGCGGAGTTCACGCCCGCCGAGGCTGCCGAGGACATCTTGCGGCTGGCCGATCTTTCGACGCCTGCGGACCGCGATGTCCAGCTCTATTTCCGGCATGAGGACCCGCCAGAGACGATCCGGCTCAAGATCTACCGGCTTGGCGAGATCATCCCCCTTTCGGACGCTGTGCCGATGCTGGAGAATTTTGGCTTCCGGGTGATCGAGGAAGTGCCTTTTGACCTTGCTTCCGGCGCGATCGGCTGGATCCATGACTTCAAGCTGGAAGGGATCTCCCGGCCGGAGGATTTTCGCGCATTTGCCGACCGGCTGGAGCCAGCGCTTGACGCCGTATTGACCGGAGTCCAGGAAAACGACCCCTTCAATGCGCTTATTGCCGCAGCTGGTCTTTCGGCTGAAGAGACCAACTGGTTTCGGGCCTGGTTCCGCTACTTGCGGCAGACCGGGGTTGCCTATGGGATTGCAACCGTCGTGGATGTGCTCAGGCGCAATGCGGCGTTGACGCGTGCCTTGGTGGCCCGGTTTCGGGCCCGCTTCAGCGCCGAGGCCGACCCCGACGCCGAGGCAGCCGCAGATGCCGAATTCACGGAGCTTCTTGCTGGCGTCTCAGCAATCGACGACGACCGGATCCTCTCCCTCTTTCGCAATCTTGTGGCAGCGATACTGCGCACAAACGCCTTCGTGCCTGGAGGGCCGGAAGCGCTTGCCTTCAAGTTGGACAGCGAAGCCGTCCCAGGGCTGCCGAAGCCAAAGCCGTGGCGGGAGATCTGGGTCTACAGCCCGCGGGTGGAGGGCATTCACTTGCGTGGCGGCCGGATCGCCCGCGGGGGTCTGCGCTGGTCGGACCGGCGGGATGATTTCCGCACCGAAATCCTGGGGCTGGTGAAAGCGCAGGTGGTCAAGAACGCGGTCATCGTGCCGACGGGTGCCAAGGGCGGCTTCTACCCGAAGCAGCTTCCTGATCCCGCAAAGCGCGAGGCCTGGCTTGCCGAAGGCGAGGAGGCCTATCGGATCTTCATCCGGGCGCTGCTTTCGGTGACCGACAATATCGACTCCGGAGGCCGGGTGGTGCCGCCTGCGCATGTGGTGCGACGCGACGGCGACGACCCCTATCTGGTGGTTGCCGCCGACAAGGGGACGGCGAGCTTCTCGGACATCGCCAACGCGATTGCGGAAGACGCGGGCTTCTGGCTGGGGGATGCTTTCGCGAGCGGAGGCTCGGCTGGCTACGACCACAAGGCGATGGGCATTACGGCGCGCGGTGCCTGGGTTTCGGTCAGGCGCCACTTCGCTGAGATGGGCATTGACGTGCAGAAGGCCGCAGTGACGGTCGCTGGCGTTGGCGACATGTCGGGCGACGTGTTCGGCAACGGGATGCTCTTGTCGAAATCGCTGAAGCTGGTGGCAGCGTTCGACCATCGCCATATCTTCCTCGACCCGGACCCGGATCCGCCGACTTCGTGGGCCGAGCGGCGGCGGCTGTTCCGGATGCCGCGCTCCTCTTGGGCCGACTATGATCCTGCCAAGATCTCGAAGGGTGGCGGCGTGTTTCCGCGCAGCCAGAAGGCGATTCCGGTCTCGCGGGAAGCGGCGGCCGCGCTCGGCATCACCGAGGGCAGCCATTCACCTTCCGAGCTGATTGCAGCGATCCTGAAGGCGCCCGTTGACCTGCTCTGGTTTGGCGGCATCGGGACCTTTGTCAAGGCGGCCGAGGAAAGCCACGCCGATGTTGGCGACCGGGCCAATGATGCCCATCGCGTGAACGGGCATGAGCTGCGGGCGAAAGTGGTGGGCGAGGGCGCGAACCTCGGGCTGACGCAGCGCGGGCGGATTGCATTTGCAAGCGCCGGCGGGCGGATCAACACGGACTTCATCGACAATTCGGCAGGCGTTGACACCTCTGACAACGAGGTGAACATCAAGATTGCGCTAAGAGCAGCGCTTGCCGAAGGCCGGCTCGACCGCGACGCGCGCGACCGGCTGCTCGAGGCGATGACGACGGAAGTTGCAAGCCTCGTCCTTTCCCACAACGAGGCCCAGACGCTTGCACTTTCGATTGCCGAGGCAGCAGGTGCGAGCGCGCTTCCCGGCCATGTGCGCTTCATGGCGGCCCTCGAAGCGAGCGGGCGGCTCGACCGGGCTGTTGAGTTCCTGCCCGATGGGCGTGAAGTCGACGAACGCCGGCGCAGTGGCCGCGGGCTGACGCGGCCCGAGCTCGCCGTCCTTCTTGCCTATGCCAAGATGGACTTGAAGGAGGCGCTGGTCAGCTCACCGGTGGTCGATGACCCGCTGGTCGACCCAGATCTCATGGCGGCTTTCCCGGCACCGATGGTCAAGGACTTTGCCGCTGCCATCCGCTGCCATCCGCTGCGGCGCGAGATCGTGGCGACCCGGCTTGCCAACCTGCTGGTGAATCGGGCCGGGCTGACGCTCGCCCACAGCCTGGCAGCCGAGCTTGGCGTGGAACTGAAGCGGGTGGCGGCAGCCTATGTGGCAGCGCGGCACCTGTTCGGGCTCGATCTGCTGTGGGACCAGATGGAGACGGCGCGCGTGGAAGAGCCCGTGCGGCTCAAGCTTTATGGCGAGCTTTCGCTTGCGATTCGGGCGCTGGTTGCAGACCTTGCTGTCCGGACGGGTGCCGAGCGGCCGTCTGCGCTTGTCGAACGGCTGGCAGCGCCGCTCGAGCGGATCGAAGCAAAGCTTGATGCGTTGCTCCGGCCCGAGCCGCGGGCACAGGTGGAGGCAGTGAAGGCACGGCTTGCTGCCCTTGGAGCGCCGCCCAAGATCCTGGCGCGGCTTGCCATCCTGCATGCGATGACAGGAGCAGTCGGGATCGCAGCGCTTGCAACCGACCTCGGGCTCGACGAGACACGGGTGGCAACCGCCTACACAAGGCTCGGCGAAGCGCTCGGGATCGACTGGGCGCGAGGCGCATCTGCCTCGATCCGCTCCGAGGATGCCTGGGAGCGGCTCTTGCTTGCTGGCGTCATCCGCAGCTTTGAGACGATGCGTTTCGACCTCATGCGGCGCGTCATCCCGCCTGGCGGTGATCCGGAACGCCATGTTGAAGGCTGGCTTTCTGGCCACCGGGCGGCAGCCGAGGAACTGAAGCGCATGATCGCGACAGCGCGCGCAAGCCCGCCGACGCTTGCCATGGTCGCGCATCTTGCCAATGTGGCGCGGGTGGCATTGGGATCGGACTGATGCCCTTGCGCGATGACACATCGCCATCGCGCGGCCGGCCTACCGGCTGGCGCATGGGGTTGGGTGCGCCCCGGGACCGATTTCGGCTGGACGCGCGAAATCAGCTGGTGCGGAAGGCGTTGCTGATTGGGTAGCGGCGGTCGCGGCCGAAGTTTCTGGGGCCGATCTTGACACCTGGCGGGGCTTGGCGGCGCTTGTATTCAGCGGTGTAGAGCAAGCGCTCGATCCGGGCGACGGTTTCCCATTCGAAGCCGCGGGCGCTCACTTCGGCGGCGGAGAGCTCCTCCTCAACCAGGCCCTCAAGGATAGGATCGAGGATCTCATAGGGGGGAAGCGAATCCTCATCCTTCTGGTTTTCGCGCAGCTCCGCGGTCGGGGGCTTCAGGAGGACGCGCTCGGGCATGACCGGGCCTTCGGGCCCGAGGCCAAGGCGGGGGCGGTGTGCGTTGCGCCAGCGGGCAAGCTGGAAGACGGTGGTCTTGTAGGCGTCTTTGAGCACCGAATAGCCGCCGGCCATGTCGCCGTAGAGGGTGGCATAGCCGACCGAAAGCTCGGACTTGTTTCCCGTGGTGAGCAACATGTGGCCGAAGCGGTTGGAGAGCGCCATGAGCGTCACCATCCTGAGGCGGGACTGGAGATTCTCCTGTGTAAGATCGGGCGGGTGGTTGCCGAAATGGGGAGCGAGCATGGCTTCGAGGGCCGCGACGCCAGGTTCGATGCCGATGGTATCCAGAGGGACTCCGAGCAGGCGGGCGCAGGCTTCGGCATCTTCGCGGCTTTCGGCGCTGGTGAAGCGCGAAGGGAGCATGACGCACCAGACCCGGTCCGACCCAAGCGCATCGACGGCAATGGCTGCCGAAAGGGCGCTGTCGATGCCGCCGGAGAGGCCGAGGACGACACCGGGGAAATGGTTCCTCGCCACATAGTCTCTGAGGCCGACGAGCATGGCGTGGTAGATCTCTTCGGGCCCGCGATCGGGCAAGTGGATTTCCCCTGGCGCAAAGCCGGCCTCTTGCGACCATTCGAGGCGGGCGAGGCCCTCGTCCCAGTCTGCCATGCGGGCCATGACCTGGCCGTCCGCGTTGAGGGCGAAGCTGCCGCCGTCGAAGACGAGCTCATCCTGGCCGCCAGTGCGGTTGACATAGAGGAGGGCGAGGCCGGTTTCGCGGACGCGGGCACGGGCGAGTGCGAGGCGGCGCTCTTCCTTGCCGATCTCATAGGGGCTGCCATTGGGGACGAGGAGGATTTCCGCGCCCATGCGGGCGAGGTGGCGACAGACCGGCGCAGTCCACATGTCCTCGCAGATGGGAAGGCCAAGCTTGACCCCTCGGAAGTGGACGGGATCGGGCAGGCGTCCGGGCTCGAACACGCGCTTCTCATCAAAGACGCCGTAGTTTGGGAGATCATGTTTGGTGGAGACAGCGACGACGCGGCCCGAATCGAGGAGGGCGTAGCCATTGTGGAGGCCTTGCGGCGTGCGGTGGGTGGTGCCGACGAGAAGGCCGGGGCCGGGTGTGGCGGTGGCAGCAGCCAGGCGGGCGAGCTCGGCTTCGGCGGCTTCGACGAGTGCCGGCTTCAAGACCAGATCCTCCGGCGGGTAACCGATGAGCGAAAGCTCAGGCGTAACCAGGAGGTCGCAATCCCTCGCCCTTGCGCGCGCCTCGAGGATGGCGGCGGCATTGCCGGCAAGATCCCCCATGGCCGGGTTGGACTGGAAGGCAGCAATCGACAGGCGCGGCATGGCCATGTGCTAGGCGGTTGCGGGCGGCAGGAAAAGCCGCCCCTTGGCAAAAGCACGCGGTTGAGGGTGCGCTGGTGGCAGCGCATGGGCGGGAGCGACGTGGACGGAGGTGGCGATGGGCGAGGCCTATATTGTGAAAGCGCGGCGGACAGCGGGTGGGCGCAAGGGCGGGCGACTGCGCGACTGGCACCCCGCCGACCTTGCCGCGCAAGTGCTTGATGATCTCGTCGGTGCCCATGACCCGGCACTGTTCGAGGATGTGGTCATGGGGTGTGTGAGCCAGTTTGGCCAGCAATCGACCAACGTGGCGCGCAACGCCGTGCTTGCTTCCAAGCTTCCGGAAAGCGTGCCCGGGACCACGGTCGACCGGCAGTGCGGCAGTTCGCAGCAGGCGCTGCATTTTGCAGCCGCAACCGTGATGGCAGGTGTGATGGATGTGGTGATTGCCGCCGGTGTCGAGAGCATGACCCGCGTGCCCATGGGGTTGCCGTTCAAGCTGGCGCGCGATGCCGGCGCCGGGAGCTATATGAGCCCGGCGATGGCAAGGCGCTATCCGGGCATCCAGTTCAGCCAGTTCACGGGCGCGGAGATGATGGCGCGGAAATATGATCTCTCAAAAGACGCGCTCGATGAATATGGCTTTGGAAGCCAAGTGAAGGCCGCAGCGGCAGCGCGAGGGGGTGCGTTTGACGCCGAGATCGTGCCGGTGGTGGGCCTTGATTCGGAAGGGGCGGAAGTGGAGCACCGCGTGGACGAGGGGATCCGCTTCGATGCGACGCTGGAGGCGACCAGGGCTGTGAAGCTGCTCGCCGAGGATGGGCGGCTGACGGCAGCGACCTCTTCCCAGATCTGCGACGGCGCAAGCGGGGTGATCCTTGCCAATGCGGCAGGCCTCAAGAAGCTCGGGATGGAGCCGATGGCGCGTGTGCACCAGATGACAGTCATCGGCGAGGACCCGGTCATCATGCTGGAAGCGCCCATCAATGCGACGAAGCGGGCGCTCGCAAAGACGGGCATGACCATCGACGACATCGATCTCTTTGAAGTGAACGAGGCGTTTGCAAGTGTGCCCTTGGCCTGGCTCAAGGAAACGGGCGCGGACCCCGCCAAGCTCAATGTGCATGGCGGGGCGATTGCGCTCGGGCATCCCTTGGGGGCTTCGGGGACCAAGCTTATGGCAACGCTTGTCCATGCGCTCAGGGCGCGGCGCAAGCGCTGGGGCTTGCAGACCATGTGTGAAGGCGGCGGCCTTGCCAATGTGACCATTGTGGAGGCGCTTTGATGGCGGACTTCCAGGAGATCAGGCTCGAGGTCGAGGATGGCGTTGCAACCCTGACCTTGCACCGGCCCGAGAAGCTCAACGCCTTCACCGGCCGGATGATGCATGAGTTGATTGCCGCCTTCGATGAGACCGATGCGCGTGACGATGTGCGTGCTGTCATCGTGACCGGGGCGGGGCGGGCCTTCTGTGCCGGGGCGGACCTGTCGGCGGGGGCGAAGACCTTCGACTATGCCGCGCGCGACGACGGGCTTTCAACGCGCGAGGGGGCGGCGAACCCGGTCAGGGCCGATGGCACGACCGACTATGGCCAGGAAGCCGTGCGCGACGGCGGTGGGCGCGTGACCTTGCGGATCTTCGAGAGCCTCAAACCCGTGATCGCGGCGGTCAATGGGGCGGCAGTGGGGGTGGGGGTGACGATGCAGCTGCCGATGGACATGCGGCTTGCTTCGACCGAGGCGCGGTTCGGCTTTGTCTTCGCGCGGCGCGGCATTGTGCCCGAGGCCTGCTCCTCCTGGTTCCTGCCGCGGATTGTGGGCATCTCGCGAGCGATGGAGTGGTGCACGACAGGGCGAATCTTCGGTGCCGAGGAAGCGCTCGCCGGCGGGCTCGTGCGCTCGGTGCATGCGCCCGACGCGCTCCTGCCAGCAGCGCGGGCGCTGGCGCGGGAGATCGCCGAGAATGCCGCTCCAGTTTCGGTTGCACTTACGCGGGCAATGCTGTGGCGGATGCTGGGTGCCGATCACCCGATGGAAGCGCACAAGGTGGACAGCCGGGCGATCTGGGCGCGCGGGCGGCAGGCCGATGCCAGGGAAGGCGTGACAAGCTTTCTTGAGAAGCGGGCCCCCGTCTTCCCCGACCGGGTTTCGGCCGACATGCCCGACTTCTGGCCCTGGTGGCAGCCGCGGCCCTATGCATGAGCAAGGCGCGCTGGCCGGGCTGAGCCCGACCGACGAGCCGTTCGCGGCTGGCAGCAACGATCCGGCGCTCCTGGCGCCGCTGGCGGCGCTAGGCGGGGCAAGGCCAGAAGCGCCGGAGTGGTTCGTGGACGCGATCGCAAAGCCGCATGACCGCGCGCATGTTGATGTGGATGGTGTGGCGGTGGAGTGGCTGGGCTGGGGCAAAACCGGGCAACCGGGGGTGCTGCTGCTGCACGGCAATGGCGCGAATGCGGACTGGTGGCGGTTTATCGCGCCGCTCTTGGCCGAAGCGGGGTTCCGGGTGGCAGCGCTCAGCTGGTCGGGGATGGGAAATTCCGGGCATCGCCCACGCTATGCGACCGAGACCTTCCTGGCCGAGGCGCTGGCAGCAGCGGAGGCGGCCGGGCTTGGCGCAAGGTTCGCAGTGGCCGGCCACAGCTTCGGCGGCGTGCCGGCAGCAGCGCTGGCAGCGCTTCATGCTGACCGGCTTGTGCGCGCCATCATTATTGACACGCCGTTCGCCCTCATCGGTGCGCGGAAGCCGCCGCGCGGGCCAGCGCGGCCGCACAGGGTCTATCCTGATCTCGAGAGTGCCTTGGCGCGGTTTCGCTGGGCGCCAGTGCAGCCTTCGCCCAACCTCTATATCACCGACTTCATCGCCCGAAGTTCGCTCAAGGCCGTGGCGGGCGGGTGGACCTGGAAGTTCGACCCCTATCTTTGGGAGCATTTCCGCATTCGCGATGCCAATGTCTGGCTTGCAGATGCCAGGGCACCGCTCGACTATGTGTGGGGCGAGCAGTCGGTGCTGGTGCAGGCCGGCATTGTCGCGCGGATCCGCGAGCTGGCGCCGCCGGGGACCCGCCTCGTGGGCATTCCCGAGGCGCACCATCATGTAATGGCGGACCAGCCGCTGGCGCTGGTTTCAGTGCTGAGGGCGCTTTTGCAATGAGCTTGCGCGACCTTGCGTTCGTGCCGATGGGGGCGATGGTGGCCGCGCACGGGCACACGCGCGCACAAGCGCCGGCGCTGACGCTGGGCGGGGTGACCTGGAGCTGGGCGGAGCTTGGCAGGCGCGCCGCGCGGGTGGGCCACGCCTTGCAGCGCAAGGGGCTGGAGCCGGGCGAGGTGGTGGCGGTGCTGGCGGCGGCACATCCCGATTATGTCGCGGTTTTCCTGGGAGCGCTGATGGCCGGCGTGGCGGTGGCGCCGCTGCCGCCCTCCGCGACGCCTGCGCAGCTTGCCGGGATGCTGGCCGATTCGGGGGCGCGGCTGCTGTTTGCGGATGCGGCCAACCGGGAGGCGCTTGGCCTGCAGGCGCTGGCGGTCCGGGTGGTGGCGCTCGAGCAGTTGGAGACGTTTCTGGGCGATGTGCCGGCCGAAGTGCCCGAGCTTGGGCTCGGTGAAGCGGCGTGGCGCGCGCTGCCGTTCAACATCATCTATTCCTCCGGGACGACCGGAGTGCCGAAGGGGATTGTCCACAGCCATGCGATGCGCTGGGCGCACCTCCTCGGCGGGCGGGCGGCAGGCTATGACGAACGGGCCGTCACGCTCCTTTCGACGCCGCTTTACTCGAACACGACGCTGGTTTCGGCGCTGCCGACACTTGCCTGGGGTGGGCATCTGGTGCTGATGCCGAAGTTCGATGCTGGCGAATGGCTGGCACTTGCCGAGCGGACCCGGGCGACCCACACGATGCTGGTGCCCGTGCAGTATCGGCGGCTGCTGACGCACCCCGAGTTCGACCGGTTCGACTTGTCAGCGATGGTCCTGAAGTTCGCGACTTCGGCGCCGTTCGAGGCGGAGCTCAAGCGCGAAGTGCTCGACCGGTTTCCAGGCGGGCTCATCGAATATTATGGCATGACCGAGGGTGGCGGCGGGACGGTGCTTGTCGCCCATGCGCATCGCGACAAGCTCCACACTGTGGGCCGCCCGATACCGGGGCATGAGATCCTGCTTTTGGGTGAGGATGACTTGCCCGTTCCCGTGGGCGAAGTGGGGGAGATCGTCGGCCACTCGGGGGCGACGATGCTGGGCTATGCCAACCGTCCCGATGCGACGGCGGCGACGCAGTGGCGCCACCCCGACGGGCGAGTCTTCATTCGGACTGGCGACCTTGGGCGGTTCGATTCGGACGGCTTTCTCGAGCTGGTGGGGCGGAAGAAGGACATGATCATTTCGGGCGGGTTCAACATCTACCCGGTCGATCTTGAGGCCGTGCTCCTCGCCCACCCCGATGTGGCTGAGGCTGCAGTTGTTGCAAAGCCGTCGGCAGCATGGGGCGAGACTCCGGCCGCCTTCGTGGTGCTGAAGCCGGGGGCGGTGGCGGACCCGGAGGCGATGCGGGAGTTTGCCAATGCAAGGCTTGGCAAGACCCAGCGGATTTCTGAGGTGCGACTGCTCCCTGAGCTGCCGCGAAGCGCAATCGGGAAAGTGCTGAAGCGGGAGCTGCGCCAGTTGCTCAAGGCCGAATGACGCGCCTCAGCGGCAGGCCCGGAGGCCGCCGACCGCGATCGCGAGTTCGTCGCCTCCGGCCCGCTCAAGGCGAAGGACACCGGTGACCATGGTGGCGGCGGGCAGGCTCGGCTCGGCCGCAAGGCGGAGATCAAGCAGGGCCTGGACGGACGCATTGCCATAGGCACCGGGCTCGGGGAGGCGCGGGAGCTCGGTCTCGCGGCCATCGAGCATGAGGCGGAGCGTCTGCCGGCTTTCGGCGAGCATGGCGATCCGCCTGGGTGGCTCGCCCCGGGTCCAAAGAAAGATGGCGCAGCCGGAGCCGGGGGGAAGTGCCTGCGGGGGGAGCTCGGCAAGGCCGAGGGTGGCAGCGGCGAGGAGTGCGAGCATCAGCGAACCTCCAGTTCGACCCGCAGTGAGGGATCCGCGTTGCGGCGGATGTCGAGGCGCACGAGGGCGAGGCCTGCTGCCTCGATTCGGGCAAGGAGCGGAAGCAGGACTGCCGCGCGCATGGCGGGAAGTGCAGCGCGGGCGGTGCCGGCGGGTGTCTTCTCGACAGTCGGGTCGGGAAGGCCAGTGTCGGCAAGGAGGCCGGCGAGACGGTCCTGGGCCGAGCCGGGCGCGGGAGGGGTGCGGCTGGCAAGGGCTTCCGCAAGGCGACGGGCCTCGGCCAAGCGGGCCTCTGCAGGCGAGGCGCTGGCGGGTGCGGCAGGGCGAGGCGCTGCGAGGCGGAGCGCGTCCCCCTGCTGGGTGGCGGCATAGGGCGCAGCGTCGAGGGCGGCAGCGACACGGTTGATGGCCGCGGCCTCGCCGGCGAGTGTTGCGACCAGGACCTTGTCTGGCGCGAAGGTGAGCCGGGCAAGGCGGACCGATGGCTCGGGCTCGAGTGCGGCCATGAGAGCAGCAAGGCGCGGGGTGACTTCGGCAAGGCCGCGGCTTTCGGCAAGGCGGGCGATGGCGGCAGCTGCGGCCTCGGCGTCGGCAAGTGGCTGGCCCGTCAATCGCGCGGCAATCGCGATCGTCGCTTCATTGGCAAGACGCGCTGCTGCCGTGCTGCGGACCCGCTCGGAAATCGGGGGCACGAGGGCCAAGAGAAGGGCGAGCGCTGCCAGGATGGCGGCCGTGGGGCGGAAGCCGGGCGCCTTCCAGAAGGGGCGTTTTGGCGCAAAGCGGCCCTGGCACAGGTCAAGGCCGGGATCATCGAGCGGGAGGCTTGCAAGCGCAGGTGCAGTCGCAGCATAGGCAGCGAACTCCTGGGCAAGCTCGGGCTCGAGGGTTGCAGCGCAGTCTTCGGTGCGGACGAGGAGGAGGCTGCCGAAGCGGGCCGCGGCAGTGGCGCCAGGCGCTGGCACGGGGAGGGCAAGGGCAGCCGGGACGAGCCGGTCCGGCGGCGGCGTGGTGGCATCGAGTGCGGCCTCGACGATGGCCGGGTCGGCGATGGCAAGCCAGGCCTCGCCATCGGGAGCAACCGGACCAAGCACGATGTGGGTGTCATCGACGGGAGTGGCCGCAAGCTCGGCGGCGAGCGCGCGCGCCTCGGCTTCCTGGGCGCGGCGGCGGGTGGCGGCGAGGCGGATGCGGTGGACGACGACTCCGTCGGCGAGGAAGCCGGTGACCGGGCCGCCCTCGGGCCCCTGGGTGAGGAGGGGGGCGTTCATGCAGCCTCCACGCGGCGCTTGGGCGGTACCCACTCGGCCCGGGCAACGCGGGCGGGGCTTACAGCCGAGTCGAGGAGGAGGCGGCGTTCGATCCGGAACGTCGGCGTTTCGACCGTCACGCTGGCGGTGTACCAGCGGCTGGCGGTGCCAGCCAGCCTGGCCGTACGGTCGCCAGGATCATTGGTTTCGCCCTCCTGGCCCCAGAAATCGGACATGGAGCGCCAGCCGCCTTCCGGGCGGTTGCCAAGGGCCTGGACGGCGCGCTCGCGCGGGAGGCCGAGGGCAAGCAGGAGGGGGAGATCCGCATCGGTGAGGGCATTCACGTTGAAGGGGGCAGCTTCCATGGTGGGAAGGGTGCACAGCAGGCGCCGCAGACGCGCAAAGGCCTCTGGTGGCACAGCAGTGAGGGCCTGCCATTCGCTAACGTCGGCAAGGAGGATGCCGCGGGCGCCGAGTGCTGCGCGGCTGGCCTCGGCAATGCGAGCAGCTTCGGTTGCGGGAATGCCTGCAGCCGCCATGAGGGTGGCAAGCGACTTTGCCGCACCATCGGCAACCGAGCTTGCAGCAAGCGTGTTGAGATTGAAGCAGGCCCCAGCATCCGCGAAGCGGAGGGTGACCTGGCGACCGCCAAGCGTGAAGGCGAGCGGGCGGCGGATGGCAGCGGTATCTCGCCCGGCTGCGGTCTTGACGCGGGGGAGAAGGCGCTGGGCAAGCGCCGTTGCAGATGCTGCGGCGAACTGGGCGTCAGCAAGTTCGGCGGCTTCCTGTGCGGATGCCGAGGCGGCGCGAAGGCGGTCAAGGCCGATGGTGGCAAGGCCCGAAAGAAGGGCGAGCATGACGAGGACAGCCATGAGGGCAGCACCGCGCTGGCCGGGGGGCGCGTTGTGCT
>NZ_JBRCLD010000005.1:0-86147 GCF_053487655.1 Thermaurantiacus sp.
CCCTTGATCGCGCCTTGCAGGCCGAAGTGCGAGAGCGGGGGCTTGCAGCGCTGCGGCGGGCTGATGTGCTGCCAGATATGCCAAGCCCTGGCGACGAACGCTGATCGCCGAAACGCCTGTGACCGAGCCTTAATTATCGCCGCGCTGGCTCCCCTCGTCCTTGTAGGAAAATGTTCCACGTGGAACATTTTCCTACACGCGTCTGGCAACGAATTGGTTCAGGTTTCGCAAGGGCGGGGACCAGCCGGGCTGGTCCCCGTCAGGTCTAGCGGAGCAGCTGGAGGACGCTTTGCTGCTGCTGGTTGGCCTGGGCCAGCATCGCCTGCGCTGCCTGCTGGAGGATTTGGCTGCGGGCGAGGTTGGTGGTTTCGGCTGCGAAGTCCGCATCCTGGATCCGGCTGCGGCTCGCCACCGTATTGGTGCTGGTTGAGGTCAGGTTGCTGATGGTGGCCTCAAGCCGGTTCTGGACTGCCCCCAGTTCGGCGCGGTTGATGGCAACCGACTGCAGCGCCTCGTCAATCGAGGCCAGGGCTTCCTGCGCGCCCTGCTGCGTTGCGATGTTCACATCCTTGATCTTGAGGCCACCGGTTTCGGCGCCATAGGTGCCTTCCTCGAAGCCGAGAACGGTGAAGTTGCCGCCGGCAGAAAAGCCGAGACTCCCCGCCGAGACGGAGAAGGACTTGGCGCTCTCGAGCGCGATCTTGCCGAACGCCACGTTGACGGCGTCGGCTTCTGCCGTGGTCAGCGCCGCGCCATTGACAGCTGACGTGACAGTATAGGTCGTCGCCGTCCCATTGATGGTGGCAGAACCCAGCCCGAAGTGGGCAGCGGTGAGACCAGCGGCGGTCTCAAACCAGACCGAGACATTGCGGCCATCCGCGCCAATGAGCGAAATGCCACCGCGGCCGTTGTCAACCGCCGTCACACCCGTTGCCCCGCTGTTGTTGTTGATGGCCGCTGCCACATTCTCGCGCCGCTGCGAGGCGGAGTCGGTGGTTGCCATCACCACATTGATCTGGACACCGTTCACATAGAGTTCCGCCGTGCCGGAGAAGGTGGAAAGGTCTGTCGAGGTGCCGTCGATCCGAACGCCGAGCGCCCGCGCAGTCACACCGGTCTGCGCCGATGCCTCGTTGATGGCAGCCGCAATGGCGATCGCTGAGGCTGCCTTCTGGCTGTTGGAGGCGCGGGTGTCGGAGACCGTGTCGTCTGCTGCCTTGGAGGCGCGGATGGCGATGCCGTTGACGACCAGGTCCCCCGTGTTGAGGACACGGGCGGCGCCGGCCCCAGCAGCGACTGCGCGCTGGTCTGTGGTCGTAGCGGAGACGCCACGCTCGAAGGTGCCAGCGGCAAGCCCGGCACGGCTCAGCTGGCCGGCACCGACGGTGCTGACCGTAATCGGGCCACCATTGGTGGACACCAGCGAGAAGGTGCCCGACTGCGTTCCGACCTTGAGGCCAGTGGCCGCTTCCGTCAGCGTTGTCAGCGCGACATTGATATTGCGGCCGTCGGCGGCAACCAGCTTGATGCCAAGGTTCGAGTCCCCCGTGTCGATCGCTGTCACGCCGGTCTGGCCAGAGATGAGGTTGATCGCATCGACAACGGCAGTGCGGCTGGCGGCGGCATTGGTCGTGGTGGTGATGGAGCCGGTGGTGACGCCGTTGATCGTGACGGTGCCCGTCAAGGCAGCGGCCGTCATTGCGGTTCCCGTCATCACCGTCTGGCCGACAACGGCGCGCACGCCGGTCTCTGCCGTCCGCGCGTTGATGGCAGCCGCCTTGGCAATAGCCGAGGCTTCCTTGGCGGTGGACGAGAGATTGTCATCTGCTGCGCGCGATGCACCGATGGCCACCCCGTTGATGACAAGATCGTTCGCCTGGAGGGCCTGAGCGGCCGCGAAGCCCGTGGCAGCAAAGGCGCCAGTTGCAGAAAGACCAGGCACCTCGCCAGTGCCAAGATCACTCGTGCGCGTCGAGTTGATGCCAAGGCGCACGATTTCGCCAGCGCGCGCGCCAGTCTGCAACGTCAGGGATTTCGAGGAGCCGTCGAGGAGGCGGATGCCATTGAAACTGGTGCGGGTTGCGACATTCTCGATCTCACCGACCAGCTGCGTGACTTCGGCCTGCAGTGCTGCCCGGTCCTGGGCGGAGAAGGTGGCGTTGGCCGACTGCACTGCGAGCTCGCGCATGCGCTGGAGCATGTTGGTGATTTCGCCCATGGCGGTTTCCGCCGTCTGGGCAAGGCTGATGCCGTCTCCGGCGTTGCGCATCGCCATGGCAAGACCGCGCACATCGGCAGTCATCCTCTGGGCGATGGCGAGGCCCGCGGCGTCGTCCTTGGCGCTGTTGATCCGGAGGCCAGTGGAGAGACGCTCCATGGCACGACCGAGATCCAACTGGGCCATCCGGCCACCGTTCTGGGCCTTCAGTGCACCGAGATTGGTGTTGATGACGCTCATATTCCGTTCCCTTGTCCATGGTCGGGCCCGCAGGACGCGAAGCCTCGGCGCCGTTCACGGCTTGACAGGGATTCGCTTAAGGCTGGGTCTTGACATGCCGCTTCGACCATTTGCCGACATGGTGATTCTCTTTGAAGACGCGGACTGTCTCGTCATCGACAAGCCAGCTGGGCTCGCCGTGCATCCGGGCCCGAAGACGGCGGATTCACTTGAGACGCGGCTGAAGGCGGCAGGGGCCAAGTGGCAGCCGGCGCACCGGCTCGATCGCGACACCAGCGGCTGCCTGCTGCTTGCAAAGCGACCAGCAGCGCGCAGGCGGCTCATGCAGGCCTTTGCAGCGCGCCAGGTGGCAAAGACCTATCTGGCCGTGGTGGCACCGCCGCCGCCGGGGGATGCGGGAGTGGTGGACTTCGCGCTTGCCAAGCGCTCCGCACCGAGGCGGGGATGGTGGATGGAGGCGGGCGCGGATGGCCAGCCAGCGCGCACCCGCTGGCAGGTACTCGCGCGAGCACAAGCAACGGCGCTGGTGCAGCTGGAGCCTGTGACCGGCCGGACGCATCAGCTGCGCGTGCATGCAACGGCGCTCGCACAAGGGGCAGCGATTGTGGGCGATGCCGTCTATGGCCGGGGCGAGCCGGGCGGGCTTATGCTGCACGCCTGGCGGCTCGGGTTCCCGGATATTGCCGGGCGGCGCATCGAGGTCGTCGCCCCGCTTCCCGGGCGCTTTCGAACATTGGGCTTCGCCGCCGGCTGAGCCAGAGGCTCAGCTGCCGCGGCTGGCAAGCCAGGAGACTTCCTCCGCGATCATGGCAGCAGCGATCGACTCCGCATCTGGCTTATAGGTGCCAGCAGCAATGGCAAGCCGGACGTCTGCGATGCGCTGGGCATCGACTGGCGGGCGGATCGCCAGATCGCGCGCCAGGCCCTTGATGCCGGAGAGATCGAAGGCTTCGCGCCCGTCGGCAAGGGGCAGCCGGCCAGCAGGCACAGCCTGGCGCACAGGCGCCGTACTGCCTGCACTGCCGACCGTGCGCGCCGAGTCACTCCCGGCAACACGCTGGAATAACTGGCCTTTCCCCTTGACCCCGTCAACCATCGTTCGTCTCGCCAACATGTGTATCGGTCAGATACACGATTGCGTGCAGGGCCTGTCCGCGAACCCCGCCAAAACCCGATACGGCTGGAAGATGAGGGGATTTAGCGGCGGATGAAGGCGCGCGTGCCATCCTCTGCAACTGTTGCCGGGAAGCGCTGGCCGGTGACGCGGTTGCGGAGCATCACCCGCTCGCCCGGCGCGGCGCTCGCCTCGGCAATCGCTTCCACGGTCACGCGAAAGCCCGGGCCATCATAGCTGACTGTGACCATGTCGCCGCGGCGGATGGCCGGCGTTTGCCGGGCCGCAGTCCCGGCCGGCACGCCCCGCCCTGCTGCAGCTGCAATGGGGACAACGGCCTGCCAGCCCCTGGCCGGGCAAGTGATGTGCAAGCTTCGAGCACCGGCGGCGGGCGTGAACTGGAAGCCGCCTGGGCAATCGGGCACCTGCAGCCGGGGATCGATGGCAACCGGCGCACCGACCGCAGTTTCAGCAGCAGCGCGCAGCGCACGCGCGCCACTGCCCGCAACAGCAAGGCCGGGAAGGGCAAGCAGTACGAAAGCCGCAAGCAGGCCGGCGTGACTTGGGCGGGAAGTGCGGGTCGGGGCGAGGGGCACGGAAGTCTCCCAAGCGATGGATGCAACGGCTATCGCTCATGCACGCCCATGCAAGCCTTGTGCCAGGCGACCCTTCTCTTCGGCAGCGGGCGCCTCACGACGTCATCGCCCAAGCAGTGGCCGGCACACAAGTTCCGGTCTGGCGGCACGGCAGCGGCACCCGTGTGCCGGCTGCTGCCCTTGGTGCTCTCTGCGCCATGGTTGGCACGTTTCTTGCTCATCATCGAGCGGTGCGCTCCGTGGCCGTTCGGGCTTCGGACCTGTGCTGCAACTGGGCCAGCCCAAGCAAAAGCCTGGGGGCAGGCTGGCCGCGCGAAGGAATGCCGATGGATCGCCTCGACCGCTTCTTCGGAATTTCAGCTCAAGCGCTTGCGGTGCGCAGCCAGCGCCTGGCGGTGCTTGCGTCAAACATCGCCAATGCGGCAACCCCCGGCTATCGGGCGCGCGATCTCGATTTCGCCGCCGTGCTGGCGGACCGCGGCACGGATGGGCGCCTGCCGCTCAAGCGCACCGCGGCCGCGCACCTTGACCCTGGCGCGGCTCCAGCTGAGGCGCTGCTGCGCTACCGTCAGCCTGTCCAAGCTGCGATGGATGGCAACACGGTGGAGCTTGCAACCGAGCAGGTCAAGTTCGCCGAGACCGCGCTCGCCTACCGCACCAGCCTTGCCTTCCTCGATGCCCGCATCGGCACGCTGAAGGCGGCCATGCGCGTTGAGTGAGGAGTACATGTCGATGTCCCAGCCGCTCAGCCTCTTCGATATCGCTGGCCGCGCCATGGGCGCCCTCATGGTCAGGATGAACACGACGGCCTCCAACCTCGCCAATGCCGGCTCGGTCGCTGCCACGAAGGAAGGCGCCTTCCGGCCGCTCAAGCCCGTGTTCCAGACAATCTATGAAGGCGCGAGCGGCAAGGCGACCGTCGCGATCGCAGGCGTCGTGACGGCAGCGCTCGAACCTGGGCGGCGGCACGCGCCTGGCCATCCGCTGGCCGATGCCGAGGGCTATGTCCATGTCGCCGCTGTCGATCCCCATGCCGAGCTGGTCGAGCTTGTCGAGACGGCGCGGCAGTATCAGAACAACATCGAGGTGCTCGAGACTGGCAAGTCCTTGACCCTCGAGACGCTGAGGCTCGGCCGGTGACGGGGCTTGCAATCCCAGGCCTGGCGGCGCCGGCGCCAGCGATAGCCAAGACCACTGGCCCGCGTGAGCTTCGTCAAGAGGATTTCTTGCTGCTGCTGACGACGCAGCTGAAGGCGCAGGACCCGCTCTCGCCAATGGACAACAGCCAGTTCGTCGCCCAGCTTGCCCAGTTCGCAACCGTCGCGGGCGTGACCGAGATATCCGTCGGCCTCAATCGGCTGGCGACCACGCTCGAGGGGGACACAAGGAGCTCAGCACCGCTGTGGCTCGGCCGGGTGGTGGCCGGGCCCGATGGTGCCGAGGGGCTCGTCGACCAGGTGATGCTGGACCCGAAGGGCGACCATATCCTCATCATGAGCAACGGTCGCCGGCTTGCCCTTCGCGATGCTCGGTTCGTCGCCTGAACGCGTCCCCAGGAAAGGAGAAAGCCCATGTCCTTCTTCATTTCGCTGACCGGGCTCAATGCCGCGCAGACCGAGCTTTCAGCGCTCTCCAACAACATTGCAAACGTGAACACGACGGGCTTCAAGCGTTCGCGCGTCGAGTTCGCCGACATCGTCAACCGCTCGCCAACGCAAGCGGCAAACCGCGCCAATGGCGCCGGGGTTGCGATCGGCGCCGTCACCCAGCAGTTCGCACAGGGCGGGATCCAGACCACCTCGTCGGCGCTCGATCTCGCCATCGGCGGGCCCGGCTTCTTCCTGGTGAAGGGGGGGGGAGACCAGGCGGATTCGCTTGCCCTTTCCAGGAACGGCGCCTTCCAGGTGGATGCCGAGCGCTTTGTCGTCGACAATGAGGGACGGCGGCTGCAGGTGCTCCCGGTCACGCCCGATGGCTCGCCGACGGCAATCGGGCTTTCGGCCCTGCAAGCGCTCCGGATTCCGACCACTTCGGGCGTGCCGCAGGCGACCACTGCGGTCAGGTTCATCGCCAACCTGCCGGCAACGGCAGCCATCCCGGTGCCGAGCTTTGCGCGCGACAATCCGGCAAGTTTCAACGCTGCGACTTCGACAACGGTCTATGACTCGGCGGGGCGAGCGAGCGCTGTCACCCTCTATTACCGGCGGGTGGAGAACCCGGTGCCGACTTCCACGGACAAGATCTGGGAAGTCCGCGCCTTTCGTGGTGACGCCGAAATCGTGCCCTCGCCTGCGCCGCTGCAGCTGGTGTTCAATGCCGATGGCGTTCTCATATCCCCGCTCGGGCCCGTCGGTTTCTCGGGCGGGTTTTCGATCGACCATGCAGGGACGACCCAGCTTGCAGAGCCATTCAACGTCTCTTTCACGGAGCAGAATGGCTATGCGCCTGGCCGGCTCGAAGGCGTGGGCGTGGACCTGCGCGGCGTCGTGCGGGCAAGCTTCTCGAACGGGGAAGTCCTTGCAATCGGCAAGCTCGCCATGGGCAATGTGCCCAATCCGCAGGGGCTCAAGCAGAACGGCAATTCGAGCTGGACGCTTTCCCAGTCCTCAGGCGCGCTCGAAGTGGGCCAGGCCGGGCAGGATGGCTTCGGGACGATCTCGGCAGGATCGCTGGAGCGCTCCAATGTCGACCTGACGGAGGAGCTCGTGGGCCTCATCAACGCCCAGCGGACCTTCCAGGCCAATGCCAAGGCAATCGATACGGCCTCCTCCTTGCTGCAGACAATCGTCAACCTGCGGAACAGCTGATGGATCGCCTCATCTATACAGCGCTTTCTGCCATGCAGCGCTCGAGTGAGCGGCAGGCGGTGACTGCCAATAATCTCGCCAATATCGAGACGCCAGGGTTCCGGGCCGAGATGGCGGTGATGCAGCAGGGCTATCTTGTGGCGCCGGCTGATGGCGCAGCGCTTTCGACCCGGGTGCAGGCTGGCGGCGAGATGCTGCACGACCTGATGCGGACCGGCCGCGCGGTCATGACCAACCGGCCGCTCGACCTGATGATGGAGGGCGGGGCCTGGCTTGCTGTTGCCGATGCATCCGGTGCGGAGGCCTATACCCGGCGTGGCGATCTCCGCTTCGATTCCGAGGGGCGGCTGCGGACGGGTGCCGGAGAGCCAGTCTTGGGTGTGGACGGTACACCTGTGGTGGTGACCGCCGGCGCGGGTGCTGTGCGGGTAGCAACGGACGGCGCCATCGAAACCCAGCTCGCTGCGGACCAACCCTGGGTGGAAGTGGCAAGACTGAAGCTCGTCTCCCCCGCACCGGCCGAACTGGCACGAGGTGTGGATGGGCTGTTCCGCACTGCAACGCCGCTGGATGCTGACCCGCTGGCGCGCGTGGCTGCTGGCACCCTGGAATTGAGCAATGTCGAGGCCGCCGCCGTGCTGGTCGAGCTCATCGAGCAGTCGCGCGGGTTCGAGATCCAGACCAAGCTGCTGACCGCAGCCAAGGACATGGACGAGAGCACGGCGCGCCTCATGCGGATCGAGAGCTAGGAGAGGACAATGCCCGGATCCCTGCACATCGCCCGCTCGGGCCTTGAAGCGCTCGATGCGCGGTTGCGGACCATCGCAAACAACCTCGCCAATGCCAACACGGTTGGCTTCAAGCGCGATCGGGCAGCGTTCGAAACCCTGCTCTACCAGACCGAACGGCCGGCCGGCGCACCCGCCGGGGCCGACAACCGCTTTGGCATGGGGCTTGCAACGGGTGCTGGCGTGCGCGTGGCAGGCACTGAGCGGGTGCATGCGCAAGGCAGCTTCACACTCACGGGAAATGCGCTTGATCTCGCCATCGATGGCGAGGGTCTGTTCGAGGTGGAGCTGCCCGATGGAACCTCGGCCTACACGCGGGCCGGGGCCCTCACGCGGGATGGCGAGGGTCGGCTTGTGACTCCGCAGGGCTACCGGCTGGTGCCCGAAATCCAGATCCCTGAGGGGGCAACGGGTATCACCGTCGCACCCGACGGGACGGTCTCTGCGCGCAACCCAGGCGAGACCGAGCCGGCCGAGCTTGGGCGGATCACCCTTGCGACCTTTATCAACCCAGCAGGCCTCGAGCCAGTGGGCGAGAACCTGTTCCGCGAGACCCTTGCTTCGGGTGCGCCGACCATCGGCGGCCCAGGTGAAGCTGGTGTGGGGCGGATCCGCCAGGGCGCGCTGGAAGCCTCCAATGTCTCCACCGTGCAAGAGCTTGTCGACATGATCGAGACCCAGCGCGCCTACGAGATCAACGCCAAGGTGCTCCAGGCCGCCGACGAGATGATGCGCTATGTCAACCAGTCCGTCTAACTGCCTTATTCTCTTTTTGATGCTCAGTGCCTGCGCGCTTGCGCAGCGGCCTGAGCGGGTGGCCCACATCCGCCCTGCCCTGCCGGCGCCGCAGCCGGCACCTGAAGCGCGCGCCGTGACTGGAAGCATCTGGGCGAGTTCTGCCTACCGGATGGCGCTCGGCACCGACCGCAAGGCGGCACGCGTTGGGGATCTGCTTACCATCGTGCTCGTGGAACGGACCATTGCCGAGAAGGCGGCCTCCCAGACTGGCCAGCGCAATGCGCAGCGGACGATTGACCTCACCGGCTTGCCTCAGACCGATGCGTTCGAGCGCGCGCTCTCCGGCGGCTCGGAGTCAAGCTTTGAGGGGCGTGGGGCGACGCAGCAGTCGAACCGGCTTTCCGGTGAGTTCACAGTGACGGTCACGGACGTGCTGGCCAATGGGACGTTGCGGGTCGCAGGCGACCGGCGGCTGTGGCTCACACGCGGCGAAGAGCAAGTGCAGCTGACCGGGCTGGTGCGGCCCGAGGATGTAGGGCCGGACAACCGGGTGCTCTCAACGCGGGTGGCGGATGCCGTCATCCGCTATGCAGGCACGGGGGAAGTGGCAGCACAAGCACGCCAGGGCTGGTTCGCGCGCTTCTTCGACAGGATCACCCCCTACTGATGCGCGTGCTCCTGGCCCTTCTGCTGCTGCTCGCTGGCCCAGCGCTTGCCGAGCGGGTCAAGGATGTTGCCCGCTTCCAAGGCGTCAGAGGCAATGCCCTCGTCGGCTATGGCCTCGTGGTCGGGCTTCCTGGCACTGGGGATGACAACCTCGTCTTCACCTTGCAGTCGATGCGCTCGGCACTCGCCGCGCTTGGAGTCGTCATTCCAGCACGGGCCAATGCCCAGCTCAAAAATGCCGCGGCCGTGATGATCACGGCCGAGCTGCCTCCTTTTGCGAAGCCAGGGCAGCGGATCGATGTGACAGTGGCGGCACTCGGCCGGACCAAGTCGCTGCGCGGTGGCACGCTGGTGCTCTCCGAGCTCAAGGGGCCCGATGGTGAGACCTATGCGCTGGCGCAAGGCCAAGTTTCGGTCAGCGGTTTCGGCGCCGAGGGCGCAGATGGCTCGAAGATCGTTGTCAACACGCCGACTTCGGGGCGGATTCCCGGTGGTGCCGTGGTCGAGCGCGGAGTGCCCATACCCTTCGCCGGCACTGGCTCCGGCAGTGCGCCAACGCCCCTGGTGCTCGATCTTCTGACGCCGAGCTTCTCAATGGCGCAAGCGGTCGCAGATGCCATCAATGCGCAAGAGGGCGGGGGCGTAGCCCAGGCGATTGATGCCGTCTCCATTACCGTCCGTGCGCCAGCGGATCCGGCAGCGCGGGTGCGGCTCGCCTCGCGAATCGAGGCGCTCGAAGTCGAGGGGAGTGCGCCGGCGGCGCGGGTCATCGTCAATGCGAGGACCGGCACGGTTGTGATCGGCGGCAATGTCCGGCTGCTTCCCGCCGGCATTGCCCATGGCAATCTGACGGTTGCCGTGACCGAGACCTACACGGTCTCGCAGCCTGCGCCCTTTGCCCGGCGCGGGCAGACGGTGGTGACGGCGCAATCGGATGTTTCGGTAGCGCAAGAGAAGACGCGCATGGCGCTGCTCCAGCCGGGACCGCGGCTGCAGGACCTGGTGGATGCGATCAATACACTGGGTGCCGCCCCTGGCGATCTCGTCGCCATCCTCGAGGCGCTGCGCGAGGCCGGTGCGCTGCGGGCCGAGCTTGTGGTCATCTGATGGTCGGCTCCGCGGTACAACCTGTGCTTGCTGCTAAGGCGCTGGAGCCAGTACCGCGCACAGCGAAAGAGGTGCTGGCCCACTTTGAAGCGCTGGTGGTTGAGGCCATGCTGAAGGCGAGCCGGCCACAGGGGCTGCAGGCCGATGGCCTTGCGGGCGCGCTTTCGGGCGCGGGCGACTGGCAGGACCTCATCGACCGCCACCTGGCGCGGCTGGTGGCAGCACGTGCTCCCTTTGGCCTGGCGCAGCAGTTGGAAGCGTCAATTGCAAGCGCGGAGGCCGGCCTTGAGTGACATGCTCGGTGTTGCGCTTTCGGGCGTTCGGGCCACGCGGATGGCGCTTGAGCAAATTGCCGACAATGTGGCCAATGCCGCGACTCCCGGCCATGTGCGCCGCAGCGTGCAGGTGGCCTCGCTGTTGCCGCCGGCCTCGCTTTCTCCTTTTGCGCTCGACCGGGTGGGCGCAGGCGGGGTGGATGTGCGCGGAATTGTCCGCGCTGCCGATCTCATCCGCCAGGACAGCCTCAGGCGGACCGAAGGCGATGTCGCGATGCTGGGCGCTTCCGAACGCTGGCTTTCGCTGGTGCAGTCGAGCCTGACAGGGCCCGCCTCGCTGGCACAGCCGATTTCCGACCTGTTCGCAAGCCTTTCCGACCTTGCTTCAGATCCGACCTCGATTGCAGTCCGGGCGACCTTCCTCGCCCGCGCTGACGCGCTCGCGGACCGGTTCAACGCGAGCGCGGCCGATCTCAGGCGGCTGGAGAGCGACCTCAAGGCCGATGCCGATGTCGAAGCGACTCGCCTGACCTCGCTCGGCCGGGCGCTTGCCGACGTGAACTTGCAGATCCGCCGCGCCACGCCAGGAAGCGGAGCAGCAGCCGGACTTGCGGACCGGCGAGACAAGCTCCTGCTGGAAATGACCCAGATCGCGACCATCGATGTCCGCTTCGAAGCGCGGGGGATGGCAATCGTCAGGGTAGGCGACGCCGGCGGGCCATTGCTCGTCGATGGGCCGCGGTCTGAGGCGGCGCGGGTGGAGCGGGCTCCCGATGGCGGGCTCATGCTGCGGCTGGGGCCGCAGGGGAGCGACGAGGTGGCGCCTCTGCTGGGCGGCTCGCTGGCCGGGCTTTCGGTGGCCCGCACGCTTCTCATCGAGGCGGGCAGCCGGCTCGACGCGCTCGCTGACCGGATCGCTGCCGACATGAACGCTGCGCACACGGCAGGTGCCGACAGCTTCGGTGCCGACGGGCAGCCACTATTTGCGACGCTGCGGGTCATTCCCGAGCCAGCGCGCGGCAATGCCGGGGATGCGCGCATATTCGTCAAAGTGGCCGACGGTGCGGCGCCGGGGCCGCTCACGCTCTCGTTCAACGGCGTGACCAGCGAATGGACTCTCGCGCGGGCCGACAACAGCGCTGCCGTCACTGGCTCCATGCCGCTCGCACTCGACGGGGTTACGGTCGAGGCCGCGGGCACCGCGCGTGGCGGGGATCTGTTCCAGCTGGTGCCAAAGGCCGGGGCTGCGGGGATTGCGCTCCGGCCGCTTGCGCCTGCCGAGGTTGCGGCAGCGCCGCGCTGGCTTGCAGACCCAGCGCCAGGCAATCAGGGCGTCGCGCGGGCCGAGATCCGCCGTGGGAGCCCGCTCGACCCGCCACCAGTGCCACCGCTGGTGCCGCCCTTTGCCGTCCATGTGCGCGCTGGTCTCCTGGAGCTTCGCGATGCTGCCGACACCTTGGTGGCAAGCGGCGCAGTCGGGGACTGGCTGGCCGGCGATGGCTTTGCGATCCGCGTGACTGGGCGGCCGGCAGACGAGGACCGGTTCCGCGTTCGCCTGACCGAGCCAGGCCAGGGTGGCAATGGCAATGCTGTTGCCATGCTGGCACTGAGGGACGTGGAGGGGCCGCTGGGGACAATCGAGGACAGCCACGATCGGCTGGTGGCCGGCATTGCCGTGCCTCTGTCCGAGACGCGGATGCGCTCTGAGGCAGCGCGCGCCAATCGCGACGCCGCCGCTGAGGCGCTGGCGCAGGCGAGTGGAGTCGATCTCAACCGGGAGGCGGCGGAGATGCTGCTGTTCCAGCAGGCCTACCAGGCCAATTCCCGGATCATCCAGACGGCGCGCGAGACCTTTGCCGCGCTGCTGCAGTCGGTCGGCGGATAGGAGGAGCGATGTTCGTTCTGGTCAGCGGGCGGCAGGTGGCCTCGACGGCGGCCGAGCGGATGGTGGCGATCGACAACCAGATCGAGCGGCTGGAAGGCAAGATCGCGCGGGGCGAGCGGTTCACCGAGCCGGCGGAGGACCCGGCCGGGCAGCTCCGGGCCTCGGCACTGGCCCGGCTGGATGCGCGCCTCCTTGCCGAGCAGCGGGGCATCGACCGGGCAGCCGGGCGGCTTGCCTCGGCCGAGACGGCGGTCGCGGATGCCGGGCGGGTGCTCATTCGCGCGCGTGAACTGGCGCTGCTTGCCCGGAACGGGACGACGAGCCCCTCTGACCGGGCGGTGATTGCGACCGAGGTGCGGGGTCTCAAAGAGCAGCTTCTGGGGCTGGCCAACGCCCGCGACGAGGCCGGGCGCTTCCTGTTTGCTGGTGCGCGGGACGGGCTTCCCGCCTATGCGGCAGATGCAGAAGGGCGGGTTTCCTTCGCCGGGTTCGGCGCCGGGTCCGGTGCCGAGGCGGCCGGACTCGAAGGCCTTTCGCCACCGTCGGGGCCGGCCCTGTTCGGCACGGATGAGGACGGCGCCTTTGCCGTGCTCGACCGGCTCTTGGCAGCGCTCGCCGAGCCGGACGAGGAGCTGCGCCACGAGAGCCTCGATGCGGCGGTGGCGGGGCTGGTTTCGGGGCATGACCGGCTGATGACAGGCCAGGCCCTGATCGGGACAGCCATGGCGCGGCTCGAGAGCGAGACCGAGCGCGTGGCGGCCGAGCGGCTGGAAGTTGCGCGCGGGTTTGCACGCGTGAAGGGGCTCGATCTCGCAGCGGCCATTTCCGAGCTGGAGGCGCTGCGGCTGACCCTCAATGCCGCCCAGGAAATCTTCCAACGGGTGCACGGGAGGAGCCTGTTCGACCGGCTGGGGTGAAGCGACGGCAACTGTGGCAAGACTAAAGGGGAGCGGCTGGACAGCGTAAATGCCGGCAGTCCCCTTGCGCCCGAAGGAGTGCCGGCCGCATGATGGCCATCGTTGGATTGGTCGTGCTGCTGGTGATGGTCTTCGGCGGTTTTCTTCTCGCCGGGGGAAATCTCGTGCCCGTGCTGGCAGCACTTCCGGCCGAATTGATGATCATCGGTGGCGCGGCCGCGGGTGCGCTCATCATTGGCAATTCAATGGGGCTCATCAAGGAAGTGGGCAAGGGCGTTGTGCGCGTGCTGAAGGGTCCGCGCTTTGGCAAGCAAGACTATCTTGGTGCGATTGCGCTCACAGTCAAGCTGATGCGGCTCTTGAAGAGCGAGGGGGCAGTGGCCGTGGAGCCGCATGTCGAGACTCCGGAAAGCTCTTCGATCTGGAGCGAATATCCAAAACTCAGAAGCGATGAGTTCTTTGTCCATCTGGTAACGGACACGCTCCGGCTGCTGGTTGTCTCCACGGGCACGGTCTCAAGCGTTGCCATTGAGGATGTGCTTGATACTGCGATCGAGACTCACCACCACCACGCCTCGAAGCCAGCGGAGGCCTTGCAGACGCTCGCTGACGCTTTGCCAGCGCTTGGCATCGTGGCGGCAGTGCTCGGAGTCATCAAGACGATGGGCGCAATCGACCAGCCGCCAGCGATCCTTGGCAGCATGATCGGGGCAGCGCTGGTTGGCACCTTCCTCGGTGTCTTCCTCGCCTATGGCCTCGTTGGCCCGCTGTCGAACCGTCTTCGGCAGATCGAGGAGGCAGATGCGCAAATCTATCAGGTGGTGCGGCGCGTGATCCTTGCATCGCTGCGGAACCAGCCGCAACCGATTGTGCTGGAGCAGGCGCGCACAGCGATTTCGCCTGATCTCCAGCCGAGTTTCACGGAAGTGTTCGAGGGGGCGCGCGCCAAGTGAGCGCGATGGGCCCGGCGCCAGAGCCGGAGATTCTCGTCAAGAAGGTGCGGGGCAAGAAGCACGCCCATCATCATGGCGGGGCGTGGAAGGTGGCCTATGCGGATTTCGTGACAGCGATGATGGCCTTCTTCCTGCTGATGTGGCTGCTCGGCGCAACGGACGAAGAGAAGCGCAAAGGGATTGCCGACTATTTCGCACCCACCATCATTCCCATGGAGCGGTCTGGCGGCTCGAATGGAGTGCTGGGCGGACGCTCGCTTGCGGAGCCGGAAGGCAATGCCCCTTACCCGCAGCTCTCGGGCGTGCAGCCGGCAACACCGTTCCAGACCGGAAGGGCTAAGCGGTCGTCGGATCTGGAGGCGTTGCAGAAAGTGGCGCAGCAGATCCGTGCGCGCGTAGAAAGCGACCCCGGGCTTTCTGATCTTGGTGACCAGCTGCGGATGACGGTGACAGACGAGGGTCTTCGCATCGAGCTCATCGACCGGCAGGATTATTCGATGTTCCGCTCTGGCACAGCAGAGATGGACCCGCGCGCCAAGGCGGTGCTGGCGGTCGTGGCTGAGGCGGTCAGGGACATGCCCAACCGGCTTGCCGTGCGCGGCCATACCGACAGCCGTCCCTTCTCGGGGGCCAATGGCATGAACAACTGGACCCTTTCGACCTTTCGGGCAGAAGCGACACGGGCCGTGCTGGCGCGCGCCGGCCTTGGCGAGGAGCGGTTCAGCCGGCTGGAGGGGCTTGCCGATACCGAGCCGCTTGTCCCGGACAATCCGGCCGATCCGAGGAACCGGCGCATGTCAGTGACCGTGCTGAAGACATCTTGAGGGACGCGAGCTGGCGCGCCAGATGAAGGCCCGTGCCCGATATGCTCGCCAGCTCCGACCGCTTTGCTGAGGCCGCCCAGACGGCAATGTTGGCGCGGGGGGAGCCTGATCTCGAGGCGGGTGTGGCTGCCATCCGGGATACGGTCAGAACGCTCGGCCGCGAGCCAGGAGTCTACCGGATGGTCGATGCCAATGGCGACATCCTCTACATCGGCAAGGCCCGCGCCCTCCGCAGCCGCGTTGCAACCTATGCGCAGGTGGAGCGTCTGCCGCAGCGCCTGAAACGGATGGTCGCGCTCACCCGGGGCCTGGTGGTGGTGACGACAGCATCCGAAGCGGAAGCGCTGCTTCTCGAAAGCCAGCTCATCAAGCGGCACCGGCCCCCCTTCAATGTGCTGCTGCGCGATGACAAGAGCTTCCCCTTCATTGCATTGAACCAGGCGCATGATTTCCCGCGGCTGGCAAAGCATCGGGGTGCGCGCCAAGAGGGTGTCCTTTATTTTGGGCCATTTGCTGGTGCGGGCGCAGTCAACGCAACGCTGAACGCGCTCCAGAAGGTCTTCCTGCTCAGAAGCTGTACTGACAGCTTCATGGCCAACCGCAGCCGGCCCTGCCTTCTCTACCAGATCCGCCGCTGCTCGGCTCCCTGTGTTGGACGGATCGACAAGGCGAGCTATGCTTCTCTTGTCGCAGATGCAAAGGCGTTTCTTTCCGGCCGCTCGGCCGAAGTGCAGGCCCGGCTTGGCGCTGCAATGCAGAGAGCAGCAGCCATCAGGGACTATGAGCGCGCTGCCGTCTATCGCGACCGGCTGAAGGCGCTCACCTATGTCCAGGGCAGCCAGGCGATTCATGCTGGGGACTCACGGCTTGATGCCGATGTGATCGCGCTCGCGCGCGACCGGGGCGTGACAAGCGTCCAGGTGTTTTTCATCCGCAGCGGGCAGAACTGGGGTCATCGTGCAGTGTTTCCCGCGCAGGCGAGCGACGTGGCGGAGGAGGAAGTGCTTTCCGCCTTTCTTGGCCAATTCTATGGCGAGCTTGTTCCACCGCGGCGGATCCTGCTTGACCGAACGCTCGCTGATGCCGATGTACTGGCGGACGCCCTTTCGGCCCGCGCTGGACAGCGGGTGGTTCTGGCAGCGCCGAGGCGCGGGCGGCTCAAGGCGCTCGTCAACCAAGCGCGCCGCAACGCTGAGGATGCAGTCGCCCGGCGGCTGGCTGAGCGCAGCACAGCTGTCACCAACCTCGCCCGACTTGCGGAGCTGTTCGCGCTTCCAGCGCCGCCGCAGCGCATTGAAATCTACGACAACAGCCATGTGATGGGGACGAACGCACTTGGCGCAATGGTGGTGGCGGGCCCGGAGGGATTTGTGAAGGGAGGCTACCGCAAGTTCAACATGAAGCCGGGCGAAGTCCCGGCCGGAGATGATTTCGCCATGATGCGGGCCATGCTTGGGCGGCGGTTTCGGCGGACACTGGAGGAGGATCCGGACGGCGCTGGCGCAGACTGGCCTGATCTCCTGCTTGTGGATGGCGGCAAGGGGCAAGTTTCGGCGGCAGTGGCCGTGCTTGGCGAACTCGGTGTTGAGAATGTGCCCGTGGTGGGCATTGCCAAGGGGCCAGACCGCAATGCCGGGCGGGAGGTGTTCCATTTGGCCGACGGGCGCGAACTGACCCTGCCACCCAATGATCCCTTGCTGTTCTACCTCCAGCGGCTGCGCGACGAAGCGCATCGCTTCGCAATCGGAGCCCATCGCGCCAAACGGGCAAGGGCGATGACGGTCTCCACGCTTGACGAAGTGCCAGGCGTTGGGCCGGCACGGAAAAAGGCGCTTCTCATGCATTTCGGGACCACGCGGGCAGTCAAGGGAGCAAGCCTCGAAGACCTCCTCAATGCCCCCGGCATCAACCGCGCAACAGCGCAAGCCGTCTGGGCCCATTTTCACCCGACGAACCCGGGACGGCTGGATGAATAAATGAGAACGATTACTAGTTGCATGCCTGGCGCTGAAGTGCCCGGCATGGCCGATGCGCGCCTATTCCCGGTATTCTGCTGTGTTCACCAGATCGTCACCTGAGCTTCGTGCCGCTGTCACGTGACCTCCCTAGTCCGGTGCGGGTCGAAAGGCCGGGATCGCCGGCCATTCTCAGTTGGGAGGTTGCCAGATGAACGCCATGATAGCGCTCAATCGCCGGGGTCTCTTGAAGGGAAGTGCAGTCACTGCCGCAATGGCTGGGCCCTTCTCTGCTTTTCTGGCGAATGAAGCCCATGCCACAACCACTGGGCTTGGCGAACAGACGGCGCCAGCCGCAAGCCCCTATGGGCCGATTGCGCCAGTCAAATGCCTGACAACGGGCCTCTTCCTGCTCCAGCTTCCAAGAGGGTTCAGCTATACAAGCTTCTCCTTCCGCGGGGACCTGATGGACGATGGCCAGCGTGTCCCGGCCAGCCATGACGGAATGGCGGTCGTGGCAACGGTTGCGTCTGGCCGGACGGTTGAGCATCTTCTCATCCGCAACCATGAGCTCGGCGCTGGCTCCCTGCTGTCCGTGCCTGGCAATGCCGGTGCCGTCTATGACCGCGTGACGACCCCGATGGGGCGGCCGGCAGGCGGCTGCACGGTGCTTCGGGTGCGCAATGGCCAGCTGGTCGAGCACAAGGCCAATATTGGCGGAACGCTCGTGAACTGCGCAGGCGGTGCGACACCCTGGGGCAGCTGGCTGACCTGCGAGGAAACCGAAGTCGATCTGGGATCATCGGGCGGCAAGCGCCATGGCTATGTGTTCGATGTTGCAGCCGACCCGCTGCAGACAATTGCCGAGCCCATCCGCGACATGGGCCGCTTCGCCCACGAGGCAATCGCCTTCGATCCGGTAACTGGCTACATCTATGAGACCGAGGATGTCCGCAACGAAGCCGGCTTCTACCGCTTTCTCCCCAATGACCGCTCGCGCCGCTACGGCGCCCTCTTGGCCGGCGGGCGCCTCCAGGCCGCCAAGGTGGTGGGCGTTGACCGCGCCAACCTGCTCGCGCTCGAGGGAATCCGGCCGAGCCAAGTGCAGCGGGTGGGCCAGACACTCCCGATCGAGTGGGTTGACATCCCCGACCCGGATGCCAGCCCGGTGAACTACACGGAAGTCGGCCCTGACAATCCGGATACCGGCACCCGCAATGTCTCGGGCCCGTTCCGCCAGGCGCGCGAGGCGGGTGCGCTCCGGATGAGCCGGGGCGAAGGCATCTGGTGGGACAACCGCACCCAGTCCTTCTTCATTGCGGACACGAGCTTTGGCTACGAGGCCGGCGGCAGCCGCCGGGCCGGCCGGGGCCTCGGCTGCATCTGGCGCTATGCGCCGAGCCGGAGCAATCCGGATCGTGGCACGCTCACCCTCGTCTATGCAGGTGCGGCGCGGATTGCCGGCAACAATATCGACAATGTGACGATCAGCCCGCGCGGCGGAGTCCTGACTTGCGACGATGGCTCGGCGGTGGTTGATGCCTTTGGCCCGGGCCAGCGGCTGATGGGCTATAATGCCCAGGGCTTGGCCTACATCTTCGCCAAGTCGAACGTCCTCTTCACAGCTTCCGACATCGCTGCGATCGGCCGTACGGGCCAGTTCGCTCCTGGCGACTATCGCGGGGCCGAATTCGCAGGCGCGACTTTCGACCCGACGGGCCGCGTGCTCTATGTGAACAATTACACGCCCGGCATCACGTTCGCGATCACCGGGCCCTGGGGTCTTGGCAACCTCTAAACCACAGCGGGCGGGGCGGCAGGGCGCTGCCCCGCCTGTTCAACAAGGGGATCGAACATGCGGAAACTTCCTGCCCTTCTCGCCGTCGCTGCCCTGACGGCGGCTGCGCCTGCAGCTGCCGTGCATGTCACTGGGATCATGGCTCCCGGAGGCAATGCTGGCACCGTCTTTGCAACTGGTCCGGGGCGGCTCCAGGTCGATTTCACCTTGAATGCGTTTTCGCCCATCACGGTTGATCTTGCGCTCGAAGCCGGTGACGAGGGCGGGATCCACTTCAACAGCCTGCTCGAGGTGTTCACTGGCGTCACCCTTGGGCAGACCCTGGGTGCACTTGATGTGACGCTTCTTGGCGGGCCGACTTTTGCGGTCATCGGCGACGTCTCGGCTTTCTTCTCGAGCCCGGTGGTCGGCGGCAGCGCCGGGGCTTCCTCGCTGCGGATCCTGTTCCGGCCAGCCGGCGAGGGTGTCGGCTTGCTGCTCGGCAATGTCTTCGGCGGCGGGACCGATTTTCTCATCGCACCGGGAACGCTTGACGCAGGGGACCGGTTCCAGCTGGTGCTGGGGCCCAGCGCCGTGCCCGAGCCCAGCACCTGGGCCACGCTGGTTCTGGGCTTTGGCGTCATGGGACTTGCCATGCGGCGCAAGACTCACACTCTTCCCGCCTGAAGCCCAAGGCCCACGCGCCAAGGGTGGCGGCCTCGACCAGTTGCGCTAGAGGCGGCAGGCAAACGCCGGAGTCGCCCGTGATCACGCTCTATACCGCCGCCACCCCCAATGGCCACAAAGTCTCGGTTGCGCTCGAGGAAATGGGGCTTGCCTATGAGGTGCGAGCACTTGATCTCCTGAAAGGCGAGCAGAAGGCGGAATGGTTCCTGAAGATCTGCCCCAATGGGCGGATCCCGGCCATCGAGGACGATGGCTTTGCCGTCTTTGAGAGCGGCGCCATCCTCCTTTATCTTGCGGAGAAGACGGGAATGCTGTGCCCGACCGACTCCAAGGGCCGCAGCCGCGTCGTCCAGTGGCTCATGTTCCAGATGGGCGGCATCGGGCCGATGATGGGCCAAGCCAATGTCTTCTTCCGCTACTTTCCTGAAAAGATAAAGCCGGCAATCGATCGCTATCAAGGCGAGGTCCGGCGGCTGTTCGGCGTGCTCGATCGGCAGCTCGAAAGGAACGAATATCTGGCCGGCGACTATTCGATTGCCGATATTGCGACCTGGTGCTGGACCCGAACGGCGCGCTGGTCAGGCGTGGATCCGGAACCCTATGCCCACATGCGCCGCTGGCACGAGGCCATCAAGGCGCGGCCCGCGGTGGTGCGCGGACTTGCCGTGCCGGCGCCCATGCCAGACGTGATGGATGCGAAGGCCGCCGAAGCCTTCAGCAAGGCCGCACAATCGATGGTCGAGACCGGCCGCAGCTGAGCCCTTGCCCCCGGGCGCCCGGCTTCCTGTCAGCACCGTTTCACAATTCAATCATGGGCGTGTCACAAGTCGTTGGCAGCAGCGCAAGGGACAGGGTTCCGATTCCAAAAGGGGGCATCATCCATGCGGCTTCGTTATTCTGCCTTCGGCCTTCTGTGCGCGGCAGGGTCGGTTGCGGCCCAGCAGCCCCCTGCTGCCATTGCCGAGCCTGGTCCGGAGACAGAGGAAATCCTCGTCTTCGGGATTGGCCAGGTGCGGCAAGTCACCGAAGTGGGGCAGGAGGCGCTGCGGCTCGAGGTTCCAGGCTCCTCCCCCTTCAAGGCGATCGACCGGCTGCCGGGTGTGAATTTCCATTCCGCCGACCCGTTCGGTGCCTATGAATGGTCGACCCGGATCACTCTGCGCGGCTTCAACCAGAACCAGCTCGGCTTCACCCTTGATGGAATTCCGCTCGGCGACATGAGCTATGGCAATACCAATGGCCTCCACATCAGCCGGGCGATCATCTCCGACAACATCGCTGTCACACGCGTTTCCCAGGGGGCAGGCGCGCTTGCTACGGCGAGCACGTCAAACCTTGGCGGCACCATCGAGTTTCTCTCGCGCAGCCCCGCCGAGTCAGCGATGCTCGACGCCAACGCGACCTACGGCGCTTCCAACACGCTTCGCCTGTTCGCCCGCGCCGAAACCGGCCGGATCGGGCCAGTTGCCGCCTCGCTCTCCTACGCATTGCTCGATGCCGGCAAGTGGAAAGGCGATGGCGCCCAGCGCCATCACCAGGCCAATCTCCGCCTGGCTGCCAATGTTGGTGAGCGACTGGTCGCTTCCGGATTTCTCAACTTCTCGGACCGCCGTGAGAATGACTATCAGGATCTCTCGCTCGAGATGATCCGGCGGCTTGGCTACAAGTGGGACAATTTCGCGCCTGACTGGCCGCTTGCAGTGCTCGTTGCACAGATTGCCCAGAACCGGGGTGATGTTGGTGGCGGGCCTTCGAACCCGGCCGCCGGGACAGTCTATCCCGCGCCGATCACATCGGTCGATGATGCCTATTATGATGCCTCCGGACTGCGGCGGGATTGGCTCGCGGGGGCCACCCTTGCCTTCGCGGCGGACCCGCTTACCCTGAAACTCACACCCTACTGGCACCAGAACGATGGCCAAGGCATCTGGTACACGCCGTACCGCCGCACGCCAGGTGGCGCACCGATCTCGGTCAGGACCACCGAATATGACATCCAGCGCGGCGGGCTTCTGGTTGACACTGGCCTCGACCTTGGCCGCCACGACATCGCCTTCGGGCTCTGGTTTGAAGACAATGATTTCATTCAGGCGCGGCGTTTCTACGGCCTTGCCAACACGGCTGACCGCCCGTCGCGGCAGAGTCTCAAGTTCAAGCGCGACCCCTTCTTCACCCAGTGGCGGTTCGACTTCAACACCCGGACCATCCAAGCCTATCTCCAGGACCGGATCGAAGTGAGCGAGTCGCTCGTGCTCAACCTCGGGTTCAAGGGCAACCGCGTAGAGAACAGCGCCCGCCGGCTGGTGCCAGGAACGTCGCCAGCTGAAGGGGACATCGAGAGTGCGGACTGGTTCATGCCGCAGGCAGGCCTCCTGTTCCGGGCCGGGGAGCGGCAGGAACTGTTCTTGAGCTACACGGAGAACCGCAGGGCCTTCACGTCTGCGGCGACCGGTGTGTCGCCTTTTGCAACCACCCAGGCCGGGTTCGATGCAATCCGGGATACGCTCGCCCCTGAGACGTCAAAGACGCTCGAGGGCGGCTGGCGCTTCGGCTTTGGCGAGTTGCAGGGCGTGCTTGCGCTCTACCACGTCAAGTTCCGCGACCGGCTGCTCGGGATTACGACTGGCGCCGGGATCGTCGGCAACCCCGTGGTGTTGCAGAATGTGGGTGCAGTCCGCTCGGTCGGGTTCGAGACGGGTGCTGTCTGGCAGCCCATCGGCGACCTGAGCATTGCTGGCAGCTACAGCTTCAACCGCTCGACATACGAGGATGATGTGGTGAACGCCGCCGGCGTGGTGCTGGCGCGGATCGAGGGCAAGCAGACCGTCGACACGCCCAAGCATCTGTTCAAGGTCGATATGGCATGGGATGCCGCCGAAGGACTGTTCGGCCAAGTCGGTCTCAACTATGCTTCCCGGCGCTTCTTCACCTTCACCAACGACCAGTCGGTCCCGGGGCGGGTTCTTGTCGATGCAACAGCCGGCTATCGCTTTGGAGCCCAGGCCGGACCTTTTTCCGGCTTTGAAGCGCAGGTTTCGGTCACCAACCTGTTCGACGAGGAGTATGTGGCGACCATCGGCTCCAACGGCTTCGGGAACAGTGGCGACAACCAGACGCTTCTTGCTGGCGCGCCGCGCCAGTGGTTCCTGACCGTGCGCAAGCGCTTTCCCTGATGGCACCCGTGCCTCGCTTCCTCGTGCTGCTGCTGGCACAAGGAGCCATGGCGAACGCCCAGCCTGCCCTTCCCCAACCCGATGCGCCGCTTGTCATTGCCCATCGCGGTGCCTCGGCCGAACGGCCCGAGCACACGCTCGCTGCCTATCGACTTGCCATTGAACAAGGCGCGGATTTCATCGAGCCCGATCTCGTGATGACGAAGGACGGCGTGCTGGTTGCCCGGCACGAGAACGAGATTTCCGAGACGACCGATGTCGCCGACCGGCCGGAGTTCGCAGCGCGCAAGGCGACCAAGGTTATCGACGGCAAGCCGGTCACTGGCTGGTTCACCGAGGATTTCACGCTTGCCGAGCTCAAGACTCTGCGTGCGCGCGAGCGCTTGCCGCAGCTGCGGCCAGCAAACCAGGCGTTCGATGGCACCGAGACCATCCCGACCTTTGATGAAGTGGTCGCACTCGCTAAGGCGGCACCGCGGGCGGTTGGAGTCTATCCTGAAACCAAGCATCCGTCCTATTTCCGGAGCCTCGGGCTGCCGATGGAGGATGCGCTCCTTGCCGTGCTCAAGCGCCATGGTTTCTCGGCTGCGCGCGTGTTCATCCAGAGCTTCGAAGTGGGAAATCTTCAGGCCCTGAGGGAAAAGACTCGACTGCCGCTGGTGCAGCTCATCGCCTCGGCCGGAGGCCCAGCTGACCGGCCCGGCACGACCTATGCCGACATGCTGACCGACTCCGGGCTTCGGACAATCTCGACCTATGCCGACGCGATCGGCGTGGAGAAACCGCTTGTCGTGCCACGCGGCGCTGACGGCCGGCTGCAAGCGCCGACCAATCTTGCCGCCCGCGCCCGCAAGGCGGGGCTGCGCCTCCACGTCTGGACCTTCCGGCCGGAGAACTTTTTTCTCCCCGAAGGATTGAAGGGCGCCGGTCAACCGGCGGCGCGCGGCGATTTGGCAGGCGAGATCCGCGTGTTTCTGGCTGCTGGGATCGACGGGCTCTTTACGGACTCGGTGCCGCCAGCGCGGGAGGCGCTGGAGTCGCTGCATGCCGCCACCAGGGCTCGGTCGAAGCGAGCGCCCTCCAGTGGCGGCAGGCGCGGCCCATGAGAGTGTCCGCACGGGCCTTGTCGCGCTTGTGCAAGCGCTCGGCAAGCGCTGCAAATCGCGCGGCCACTTCGGCTGGCAGCTCGGGCGCGAACCCGACAAGAACGGCGAGATCGTTGATCGCACCAAGATCCTCCTGAAGCCGCTTCAAGGCCGAAAGGAATGCCTTTGCCTCTTCCCTTTCCCCTGCATATTCCGTCCCGTAGCGGAGTTTCTTCAGGTCTTTCCTGAGCTCGTGGCGTGTCTCTGGATCAAGCTCGGCGAGGCGGCGGCCGCGGTGGCGGATGGTCTTCCACAGCCGCTCAAGCCCAGGTGCGAGTACGGTCTCAAACGGCATGGCAAGGCGGGCACGTGCGCCCGGGCGCTGCCAGCCGCCGAGGGAGGCAAGCCGGAGCAAGCGGATGGCAAAGCCCGTGGCGCCGGCCGCGCGGAGTTGGGCGCGCACATTCGCGCGGGTTTGCCCATGCCAGCTCGCAAGTGCTTGCGCGAGCTCCGGATCCTCGCTTGTGGCCAAGGGAAGGAGAAGATCGCCCACGAGCACGTCTGCATCGCGCAAGGGGGAGACAAGGCGACCAAGCGTGCGCGCAGTTGCAGCAAGCGCGCGGGCATCCTCAGGCGCGAGGATGGGGCGGAACAGGCGAAGGGCCACCCGCAGGCGGCGGAGCGCAACCCGGAGCTGATGTGGGCCTTCGGGAGCATCGTCGGTGAGCGTTGCAAAGACGGTACGAGCGATGACAGGCGCAAGATGGGCAAGGCGGCTCTCGAAGGCCTCAGCCGCCGGCGTGCCGCGCGCGGGCGCCAGGGGCTTGTCGACAAGCGGCGGGGGCAGCAGGGGAGCGTGTCTGGCAAGAGCTTCGCCCCGTGCCGCCTTGCTTGGGAGATCAAGCCGGGCTGGAATCCTGGCCAGGAGCGATTCCGCCACTTCGAAGATGGCCTCGGGCGAACCGGCGGCGAGTTCGAACTCGGCTTCGCAAACGGGTTCAGAGCTTGCACCAGCGCGGATTTGGCCGCGGTCGAGCGCGACGTCGACCATGCCATGGGGACGGGCAATCCGGATAAGCTTGCGTCGGACCCGGGTCTCGAAGCGGGGTGCAAGCGCGGCCGAGCCGGAGAGGGCTGCGAGTTCGGCAGCAAGCGCGCGCTCTGGCAGTGTTGCAAGCTCCACTCGAGCCCCAGGGAGTGGCACTTCGATCTCGCGGGCCTGCTGGAAACCGCCGACTGTGGTGCGCGCCGATTTGACGGAGAGGAGATGCGTTCCCGCCATGCTCCGCAGCCGGAGCGCCACACCTGCCTGCGCAAGCCGGCCGTCAGCAGTGTCGAGGTAGCGGGTTGTCAGCATCGCCGGGGAAGATGTGCCATGCGTGCGCGCAAGCCGGCGCGACAGCTGCGCAAAGTCCGCAGGCGCAAGCCCCGCCTTCAATTCCAGTTCGACCCTTTTCATGCGCCGGGGTCATAGGCAGCAAGAGGCCGGGCTTCAATTGCCGGGGGGCGGGGGGCGGTCGAGCAGGATGTTGAGGCGGGCAGCAACGACGAGTCGGTCCGGGCTTTCCTGCCAGGCCTCCGCACGGACATTGGCGACCCGGCGCCCAAGGCGCGTGATGGTGGCCTTGGCATGCGTATCTTCCATGCGGCCTTCGCGGAGATAATCGACCGTGACATTGATGGGCTTCGCTGTCGCACCAAGCTCGAGTGCGGCAAGGACAGCGCGCAGCGCTGCAAGCTCAAGCAGGCCTGCAAGAGCACCGCCGTGGAGCCGGCCGGGTGCGCCGATGAGCGAAGGCGCAAATGGCATGGTGAAGCTGCCATCGGCATTGGCAACGAGGCCAAGTGTGATGGCATAGGGGGGAAGCGCAGGCAGCATGGCTCAGGCGGCAGCCGTCAGCATGAAGGTGCCAGCAACATGGGCAACCGGATGGCCCTCGTCGCCATCATGGGCGATGCCGCGGACAAAGGCGACGCGACGAGTCATCTTGTAGCACTCGGCGCGCCCGACCACCGTCTTGCCTGGCTCGGCGGGGCGCAGATAATCGCACCGCAAATCGAGTGTCGCATGGGGCTGGAGCTCGGCCATGCGCATGACAACTGCAAGGCCCGAGGCCGTGTCCATGAGCGAGAAGATGGCACCCGAGGCGATGACCCCCGACTCCGGATAGGCGACGAGCTGGGGGGCATAGGGCATCTCCAGCTCGGCCCAGTCGGGCCCGTGGGCGCGATAGCGGATCCCAAGTGCGGCAAGGTGGGGCACATGGCCGAGGAAACGGCCGATGAAGGCCTTCTGGCGCTCCGCTGCTTCAGCAGGGCTTCTCATGCAGCAAGCCGGGTGGCAGCCTCGCGAACGCGCGCGATCATGTTGGGGAGTCCCTGCGTCCGGTTGGACGAGAGGTGGGCGCGAAGCCCGAGGCGGGCGATGGCACCCTCAAAGTCGGTCGTGAGCACATCTTGAGGCGTGCGACCGTCGGCCAGTGCGACGATGACGGCGACGATCCCCTTGGTGATCGCGGCATCGCTGTCGGCCTGGAAGCGCAGGGTGCCGCCTTCGGCAAGAGGATAGACCCAGACATTGGCGGAGCAGCCAGGCACCTTGGTCGCCGATGTCTTGAGCGCCGGGTCCATTGGCGGAAGCGTTTCGCCAAAGGCGATCAGCGCCCGGTAGCGGTCTTCGGTGTCGAGCGCTGCGGCCCACTCGGCTTCGAAGTCGGCAAAGGACATGCGGCCTGCCCTAGCCTCTCCCGGCAGTCGGGGGGAAGGGGTCAGGCCCCCGGGCGGCGCTCCGGGGTGTCGCTAAGCTTCGCAATCTCGGCATCGAGTCTGGTCGTCGGGTCGGTGGCAAGACGCTCGAGGGTTGCCACCCGCCGGCGGAGATCCTCCAGCTCCTTCCTGGCGCGCAAGTCCTCGCCGATGGCAGTCCCGGCCTTGACGTAAGGATTGTCTGGCGAGTGGCGCTCCCAGCGGCAGGTCTCGCGGTTCCAGCGGCTGCCCTTCATCACGTTCCAGACCATCCAGGCAATCGCAATGATGACGGCTCCGAAGACGTTGATGTCCACGGATGTCTCCCCCGTGGCAGGGTTCAGTGCCGGAGCTTGTCGATTTCGCGCGCAAGCCGCAAGCCGCTGTCGGTTGCGATCCGCTCGAGGGTGACGAGCCGCTCCTTGATCGCTGAGAGTTCGGCGGCTTACCTTTCGTCCAGGCGCCGGATTTCGTCGGCCAGATCATGCTGGCGGTCGGTCACAATCCGCTCGAGGACCTGGACTCGTTCCTCAAGCCGCGCAAGGCGCTGGCGGGACTCGCCATCCAGGGTGGTGCGGGATTTCTCGAGAAGATCGAGCTCACGCATCTTCACGCTTTTCCAAAACCGCATGATGATGGCGACGATCGGGATCATGAGGGCAAGGATGGGGACCAAGACCCCGAGTTCGCGGACCATGGTGGCAGTTCCTCTTGTTCATGTGATTCTGCGGTTCAGCTGTGGCGAAGCTCGTCGATCTCTTGCGCAAGCCGGTTGTTCTTTGAAGTGACCGAGGCTTCGATATCGCGCAGCCGCCGGTCGATGTCGCGGAAGGAGGAGCGGACTTCGCGGATGCTGCGGCCCGGGGCAACGCGGGTCTTCTGCCAGAAGGCGCGGTCTTCGGGGTTTACTTCGCCAGCGTAGAGCTCGGCGGGCTTCGCTTCCGCCATGAAGCCGATGACAAGATAGAGGAGGACCAGGAAGCCAGCGCCGAGCAAGGTGCCAGAGACCATGGCGACTCGGATCCAGAGCACGTCAATGCCCGTGTAGTCCGCAATGCCGGCACACACGCCCAGGAACTTCGCGTTGCGCTTGTCGAGATAAAAGCCAGTGCGGCGAGCCATGTCAGACATCCTTTCCAAGCGCGCGGGGCCGGATGGCTGCAATGCGCGGGGTCTCGTCGGGCGCTTCGAGCGCGCGGTCGGCAGCGTGGATCCGCTCAATGACCGTCACGCGCTCATCGAGCTTGCGGGCAAGCTCGTGCAGCTCGTCGAGCAGATTCTCGTCTTCAAGCGTGAGCGTTGAGGCCTGCTTCCACTTGGTGATATAATGCAAGACAAGCCATGGCAGCCCGACGAAGAGGGCAAGGATGGCGATCAGCGGGATGAGGAAATCTTCCAAGGCTCAGCCCTCCTTTGCAGATGTCAGGCGACGCTTCATTGCTTCAAGTTCGGCCCGGACAGCATCTGACGCACGCAGCTCGGCGATCTCCTCTTCGAGCGACTTGCGGGGCGTGCCGAGATCATAGCTCTCGGCGCGGCCTTCCGCGAGGTCGACCCGCCGCTCGAGGATCTCGAAGCGGGAGAAGGCATCCTCGACTCGCTGCCCCTGCGTCATGGCACGGACCCGCGCGCGCTTCTGCGCCGTCTCCAGCCGCGCAAGGAGCGAGGCCTGGCGAGCGCGCGCTTCGCGCAGCTTGGCCTCGAGCTTTAGAATATCATCCTCGTAGCCAGCCAGCTGATTGGTGAGCAGGTCCAATTCCTCGTGCATCTGCTCGGCGATCGCCTTGACCTTCTGCTTTTCAGCAAGCGCTGCAGCTGCAAGATCCTCGCGACCCTTGGAAAGCGCAAGCTCGGCTTTCTCTGCCCAGCCTTCCTGGGCCTGCTCGATCTTCAAGATGGTGCGGCGCATCTCTTTCTGGTCAGCGATGGTGCGCGCAGCCGAAGCGCGGACTTCAACGAGCGTTTCCTCCATCTCCATGATGGCAAGGCGGATGGTCTTGGCCGGATCCTCGGCGCGCTCGAGCAAGTCGGACACATTGGCCTGGATAATGTCGCGGGCGCGGGAGAAGATGCCCATGGAAATGGTCTCCTTGGTGGTTGGCACGAAGGTGCGCACTTCGCGCAGGGACGAAAAGGGGGCCCGGGCAGCGGCGGCAGGTCTCCGCACCCTGAGGGGCTTAGACGCTGCCCGGGCTTGAGGCGGCATCCACAACGGAGCATGCTCCGAGGACTGGCAGCAGACACCGCCCACAGCTTCACCTGCCTCCGGCCCAGTCAGGGCCTCAGGCGCGTTTGCAAGCGAGGGGGGAAAGGAAGCGTTGGTCATGGGATGCCAATGGCGCTTTGCAAATGCTGTGCCAGATTGGCGCATGATGGCGATTCAAGCCCTTGCCTGGCGATATCGAGGGACTGCTTCGAAGATTTTCCTAAGAGTTGGCAAAATCTGCCAGGCCTGCTAGGGGCAGAATGTGGTCGCGAAACCAACCCAGCTTGTCGGGCAGGCCTCGGCCTTTCTTGATGCGGTCGAGCGGGCAAGCGCAGTTGCAGCGCTCAACCGGCCGGTGCTGGTGGTGGGCGAGCGGGGCACCGGCAAGGAGATGATCGCCGAGCGGCTGCATCGCCTGTCGCCGCGCTGGGAGGAGCCGCTGGTAGCCGTCAATTGCGCTGCACTCCCGGAATCGCTTCTTGATGCTGAACTGTTCGGCCATGAGGCGGGGGCTTTCACTGGCGCCGGTCGTGCGCGAGCTGGCCGGTTTGAGGAAGCGGATGGCGGCACGCTGTTCCTGGACGAGATCGCAACCCTGACTGCAGCTGGGCAAGAGCGGCTTTTGCGCGTGATCGAATATGGCGAGCTTGTGCGGCTGGGGAGCAGCCGGGCCATTTCTGTCGATGTGCGGGTCGTGGCAGCGACGAATGCGGATTTGCCGGCCCTCGTCGCGCGCGGCCAGTTCCGTGCTGACCTTCTTGACCGGCTGTCGTTCGAAGTGATCACCTTGCCGCCGTTGCGGCACCGGCGTGAGGACATTCCGCTGCTCGCCGACTTCTTCGGCCGGCGGATGGCAAGCGAAGTGGGCTGGCAAGGCTTTCCCGGCTTCACGAAAGAGGCGATGGATGCGCTGCTTGCCCATGACTGGCCAGGCAATGTGCGCGAGCTGCGCAATGTCGTCGAACGGTCGGTCTATCGCTCAGGAGACCCCAACCGGCCGGTGGGGGCAATCGCAATCGACCCGTTTGCAAGCCCGTGGCGGCCGCAGGGGCCCGGCGGACTTGTGGTCTCGAACGCTGATGCTGCGGATCCTGTGGCGCCGATGCTTCCGGCCGATTTCCGCGCCTCTGTGCGCGAGCATGAGCGGTGGCTGCTTGCCGCAGCGATGGAACGGGCGCGGCACAACCAGCGGCGGGCAGCCGTTCTTCTCGGCCTCTCCTACGACCAGCTGCGCCATGCCCTGCGCCGGCACGGGATGCTCGGCGAGACCGCTGACGCGCCCGCCTAGCAGCCGGCAGGAGCTCGGCTGCCCTGGCCAGCATCCCCACAGGAGACGAGTCATGGCTCTGCCGATGGCGGCGGGCGGAGCAGGAGCCGCTCGAGCTTCCGGTCATCGCCAGCGCGGATCTCGAGCATCCAGCCATTGGGATGGGTGATCGTCTCGCCTGGTGCTGGAACCTTGCCGGCAAGGAGAACGGCAAGGCCGCCCAAGGTGTCAACTTCGTCGGCCAGATCGGCGTCGGTGAAGGAGACCGCAAGCCGTGCCTCGAGTTCCTCAAGCAGCAGGCGGGCATCGGCCTCGAAGCCTTCGGGCGTCGCGCGCAGCAACTCGGCTGCGTCCTCGTCATGCTCGTCTTCGATCTCGCCGACGATTTCCTCGACGATGTCCTCGATGGTGACGAGGCCGTCGGTGCCACCGAATTCGTCGACGACGATGGCCAAGTGGGTGCGCGACTTGCGCATGTCGGTCAGCAAGTCGAGGGCAGGCTTGCCCGGCGGCACGAACAGGACCGGGCGGCACAGGGGCGCAACCGTTTCCGGAGGTGTGCCAGCGCCAGCGAGGATCATGAACAGGTCCTTCATGTGGATCATGCCCGACACATTGTCGAGTGAGCCGCGATAGAGCGGGATTCGGCTGTGGCCCGAATCGCGGAGATAGGCGACGGCTTCTGCGAACGGGCAGTCCTCGGGCAGCGCCTGGATGTCGGCGCGGGGTGTGGCGATGTCGGCTGCCGTGCGGTCACCGGCATCGAGCATGTTTTTCAGCATCTCGCGCTCTTCCGCGTCGAGATCATCCGCCGCAGCCCGTTCCTCCTCATGCTCCTCGATGGCTTCCTCGAGGCTTTCTCGAAGACTTGCCTCACGGGTGCGAAGGGGCAGGAGCGCGCGAAGTGCCTGCCACAGCCGCGGCGGCGCCGGACTCGACGGGTCTCCCATCAGCCGGCCGCCTCCCGACGATAGGGATCTGCAATCCCCAGTTTGGCAAGAATGGCGCATTCGAGAGCTTCCATCGCTTCCGCAGCATGATCCTCGGCATGGTCGTGGCCGAGAAGATGCAGCGTGCCGTGGACCAGCAGGTGGGTCACATGGTCGGCGAAGGGTTTGCGCTGCGTGGCGGCCTCGCTTGCAATGGTCTCAAGGCCGAGCGCGAGATCCCCCAAGAGATGGGCGCCTTCCGGGCGCGCGCGCAAGGCCGCAAGGCCCTGGGTGTCAAGCATGGGGAAGGAGAGTATGTTGGTTGGCCGGTCACAGCCGCGATAGTCGCGATTGAGGCGCTGGAGCTCGGCATCGTCGGTAAATAAAATCGAGACTTCAAGGTCGAGTGCAGGGGCTGTGATGAGCGGCGCTGCGCCAGCCCCTTCGAGCGCGGCTGCAACGGCACAGCGCGCAAGCGCCTCTGGGGCGATCCGCTCATCCCACTCGGGGGTCGTGACTTCGACTGCGACCTCAAGCATGGCGATGGACATGAAACTCAGGACTGGGGTCCCTCATACGCCTCGACGATACGGCCAACGAGCGGATGGCGGACGACGTCGCGTGCGCCAAAGCGGATGGTGCCGATACCCTTGATGGCCTCGAGCCGATGGACGGCATCGGCAAGGCCGCTGCGTTCGGGCTCGGGAAGATCGACTTGGTTCGGATCCCCGCAGATGACCATGCGGCTGCCCTCGCCGAAGCGGGTCAGGAACATCTTCATCTGCAAGGGCGTGGTGTTCTGGGCTTCATCAAGGATGATGAAGGCCGACGAAAGCGTCCGGCCACGCATGAAGGCAAGCGGCGCAATCTCGATCTCGCCTGAAGCGATACGACGCTCGACCTGCTCCGACGGCAGCATGTCGTAAAGGGCATCATAGAGTGGCCGCAGATAGGGATCAACCTTCTCGCGCATGTCGCCAGGAAGGAAGCCAAGCCGCTCACCGGCCTCAACCGCGGGGCGGGAGAGGATGAGCCGGTCGACCGACCCGGAGATGAGCTGCGAGACGGCCTGGGCGACGGCGAGATAGGTCTTGCCAGTGCCAGCCGGACCAAGGGCGAAGATGATGTCCGTGGCCGCGAGCGCTTCGATATAGCGGGCTTGGGCGGCATTGCGCGCAAAGATGGTCTTGCGCCGAGTGCGGATTGCTGGCGTTTCGCCGCTGGGACCGGGAAGCAAGCCATCGAGTGCGGCAGTCTCGGTCGCACCAATCGCAGCTTCGACATCGGCTGGCTCGAGCGGCTGGCCGCGTTCAAGCCGGCCATAGAGCAGCAAGAGGACGTCACGGGCGCGCGCAATCGCAGTTGGCTCGCCTTCGACGGCAACCCGGGTGCCGCGGGCGGCAATATAGACTCCAAGCCGGTTCTCAATCGTGATGAGGTTCTGGTCAAACTGGCCGAAGAGGGTGCCGAGCAAGTTGGCGCGCTCGAATTCCAGCTCGACGCGCGCGCGCGGCAGGGCGGGCTCGCGCATGGGCGGGGCAACAGGCCTGCCAGGCGGCTTCTTCACGCTGCGCGGGCGCCGACAAGGCGGCCGGCAAGGCTGTTGGGCCCGGCAGCAGTGATGGCAACCCGGACGAGGCGGCCGGGCGCAAGCCCCGGCTCCTCGACCACGACAGACTGCAGCCAGGGCGACTTGCCAATCCACTGGCCGGGATGACGGCCGGGCTTCTCCACGAGAATATCCGTCTCGGTGCCGAGGTGGGCGCGATTGAAGGCAAGCTGCTGGCTGGCAAGAAGCGCTTGCAGCCGGGCGAGACGCTCGGCACCGATCGCGGCTGGCACTTGATCTCGCCGGTCTGCAGCAGGCGTTCCCGGCCGGGGCGAATAGCGGAAGCTGTAGGCCTGGGCAAAGCCGACCTCCTCGACAAGGGCGAGGGTCTCCGCAAAATCCGCCTCCGTCTCGCCAGGAAACCCGGTGATGAAGTCGGAAGAGAGGGCAAGATCGGGCCGGGCGGCGCGGAACCGGGCGACGAGATCGAGATATTGGGCGCGCGTGTGACGGCGGTTCATCGCAGCAAGGATCCGGTCCGAGCCGGACTGGACTGGAAGATGGACGAAGGGCATCAGCGCTTCGACGCGCGCGTGGGCCTTGATCATGGCATCACTCACATCGCGCGGGTGGCTGGTCGTGTAGCGGAGGCGACGAAGGCCCGGAAGCGCCCCGACCTCTTCCAAAAGCCAGGCGAAGTCGTGTGAAGAATCCGTGGGCTCAACCCAGCCATTCACATTCTGTCCAAGAAGGGTGAGCTCGACGGCGCCAGCCTGGAGCAACCTCCTTGCCTCGGCGAGGATGTCGGCCGCCGGCCGCGATGCTTCAGCCCCGCGGGTATAGGGGACGACACAGAAGGTGCAGAATTTGTCGCACCCTTCCTGGATGGTGAGGAAGGCGGAGGCCCGCCGGCGCGCCTCCCGCGGCGGGAGATGGACGAATTTCGCAACCGCGGGCATGTCGGTATCAAGGACCAGCCCGTCGCCCGATGCCGCCTGTGCAAGAAGCTGCGGCAGGCGGTGGTAGGCCTGCGGACCGACGACGACATCGACAGGCGCGCGTGTGCGGATTTCCTCGCCTTCGGCCTGGGCAACGCAGCCGGCGACGACGACGGTCGGGCGGCGGCCTTCGGCGCGGGCAGCAGCACGGATCCGGCCGATGTCGGAGTAGAGCTTCTCGGTTGCCTTCTCGCGAATGTGGCAGGTGTTGAGGATCGCGATGTCGGCTGTGGCATTGTCTGCAGCCTCGACCAGGCCACAGGCCTGCAAGAGCTCGGCCATCCGCTCGCTGTCATAGACATTCATCTGGCAGCCATAGGAGCGGATGGTAAAGCTGTGGTGGCTCATGCCGGAAGCTCCCGCTCGCCGCGGACAAGGCGGCGGTAGCTGGTCGCAATGGCCTGATGGCAGTGGCGGGCAAGAGCCTTGCGGTCGCCAAAATCAGACGGCCTGACTGGGGGATGACAGACGATTTCGGCCCGGACCCGGCCGATCCGGCTCATGTCAAGCGCATGGGGGGCAAGGTCCATGTCGCCAATCCAGGCAAGCTCCAGAAGTCGGCTGCGCGTCAGCGGCAGGCCGTTCAACTGCGTGTAGGCAAGCGTCAACGGCTGGACCCGAGCTCCCGGCGCAGCGTCGAGCCCTGCAAACAGGGTGGACTTGAAGGGCAGGATGCGCACCCCGTCGTTTGAGGTGCCTTCGGGAAACAGGATGACATTGCCGCCGCGCTGCAGCCGGGTTGCCACCTCGCTTGCCTGGGAGGCAGCGCGGCTGCGCCGCTCGCGCTCGACAAAGATGGTCTCGCGCAGCCGGGCGAGCGTGTTGACGAGCGCCATCTGGCGGACTTCGTGTTTTGCCACGAAGGCCCCTTCAAGGCGCGCACCGAGCACAAGTATATCAAGCCAGGACAGATGGTTGGCAACGTAGAGGACAGAGCCCTTGGCAAGCTCGCCACGCAGCCTGACCTCTACACCAAGAGCACGGGCGACAATGGCACAGTAGAGCTCGGGGATCCGGACGCTGGCAGCAGGCGCAAGGGTGCGCAAAGCAACAAAGGCAGGAACGAGCGTGCCGGTTGCGGCAATCGCACTTGCCATCGACGTGACTGGTCCACTTGGCCGAAAGGCGCGCGGCCGGCGCAGGCTGCTGCTGCGCACCAGGTTGCGCCCCGGCGCCAAGAGCTCGCCCCGCATCCCGGTGGCGTGCGGCGCATTCAAGGACGCGCGAGCGCCCGCATGGGCGCGCAACGGCAAAGCACGGCGCGGCATGCCGAGTTTAGTCCTGCCCCTTTTGCCGCACGCCGTAGAGCTCTAGCCGGTGATCGACAAGGCGATAGCCGAGTCGTTCGGCGATCTCGGCCTGCAGTGCCTCGATGCGCGGATCGCTGAATTCGATGACCTCACCCGATTCGATATCGATCAGATGGTCGTGATGCTCATCGGGTGTTGGTTCATAGCGCGCGCGGCCATCGCGGAAATCATGCCGCTCAAGAATGCCAGCATCCTCAAACAAGCGCACTGTGCGATAGACAGTCGCAATCGATATGCCCTTGTCAATGGCCGAGGCGCGGCGATGCAGTTCTTCGACATCGGGATGGTCAGTTGCGTCTGACAAGACGCGGGCAATGACCCGACGCTGCTCGGTGATGCGAAGACCCTTGGCCTGGCACAAGGCCTCGATATCGATGGTTCCTGGCACGCCGGTTCCCGATAAAGCCTGGCTCCGGAACAACCAGAGCCAGGCTTTTTGATAGCTGCTGCACACCAAACCGGCAAGGCGCAGCTGAAAGCGGGCAGCGCTGCCTTGGCTACTTCTTGCGCCGCGAGGTCCGCGACGTGCCAAGCCCGATCTGCTTGGCAAGCGCACGCCGGGCCTCGGCATAGTTGGGTGCGACCATCGGATAGTCTGCCGGCAGGCCCCACTTGGCCCGATACTGCTCGGGCGTCATGCCATAGGCGGTCATCAAGTGCCGCTTCAGCATCTTCAGCTTCTTCCCGTCCTCGAGGCAGACGATGTAATCGGGCTTGACCGAGGAGCGGATTGGAACGGCGGGTTCGGGCCGGGGCGCAGGCGCGGCCTCCGGCCGGGCGAGAGCAGCAAGTGCCGCATAGACGCTCTGGATCAGTTGCGGCACATCGCCGACCGCCACACTGTTGTTGGCGACATGGCTCGACACGATGTCGGACGTGAGCGCCAGCAGATCATTCTCAGCTATGGACTCAGACATTTGTTGCTTTCCTATTTTGGCGCGGAATGCGCTCCGGGGTGGGCACGCACCGTTGGGCAACATGCCATTCAGCGACCCCCCCTTCCCTAATGCCCGAAATGTGAGAAGAGATGCAAGCCGAAACTTGGATGCAGACACCGAAACCCTGATCTCGGGCAATGTTCGGTCGATGTCAGTCGAGCGAACGACTGAGGGTAATCGCGGTTGCAGTACCTCCAGTTACAGATTTGTAATAGCCGGGCCTTGACCCAACCGGCCGAAACCCGAGGCTTTCATAGAGACTGCGTGCCCCAACATTGTTCTCGCGCACCTCGAGATAGAGCCGGCGGGCACCGCGGTTGCGGGCCTCGGCCATGGCGGCTGCCACGAGACCTGAGGCAAGCCCACGGCGGCGCCAGCCGGGCGCGATGGCACACAAGAGGAGTTCTGCCTCGCCGGCCGTTGCGCGGGTCAGGGCAAAGCCGAGAAGTTCACCCTCCATGGTGCTGGCGAGCAGCAGGAAAGCGCCAGGATCTTCAAGGCCGCGCACCAGCTGCTGTGCGCTCCACGCCTCGCGGAAGGCCGGATCAAACGCAGTCGCCGAGAGCTTCTCAACGGCTGTCGCATCGGCTGCGGAGCCCTGCAGCAGCTGCCAGGATTGGTCACGCGCCGTTGCCATCAGGCAGCCTGCCGGTCTGGCTGCGGCCGAATATAGAGTGGGAGTGGCGGGCCGAGCCTTGGAGGCGCGACCATGCCGGCAAAGCGGGCATCTGGCTCCTGCTCCAGGGCCGGAAGGCCAAGCAGAGTAAGGCCCGAGCCAGTTGCCGCACCCTTCCATGCCAACATGCGCGCGCGGGCCTGGGCGGGATCAAGGGCGACTGGCGGGGCGAGGGCATCGCAGTCATCAAGTGGCTGGACCCAAAGCTGGCCCCGGGGTGCCGCAAGTAGGACCAGGAGGGGGCCCTGATGGCCACGGGCCTTGGCGGCGGCGGCGACGAGCTGCATCGATGTCACCCCATGGACAGGGCAATTCCAGGCGAGCGCAAGTGCGCGCGCAGCGGCAATGCCCACGCGCAATCCCGTGAAGCTGCCAGGGCCGGTTTCGACTCGGATTTCGGCCGGGCGCGGCTGGCCGGCAAGGAGGGTGCGAAGCACCGGGATGAGTGCTTCGGCATGGCCTCGGGCCATGGGTTCGTGGTGGAAGGCGCAAAGCGTTGGCCCTTGCAGCAGCGCCAGCGACAGGGCGTGACCGGTGGCAACGGCAAGCGTTGTCCGGCGCGAAGGCGCGCTTGCGTCAGCCTCCCCGGTCAGAGGATCTGGCATGCCTCGTCAAACGGCAGGCGGGGCGCGCGCGGGAAGACATTCTTCCCCGTGCCATAGCCGAGGGAACAGAGGAAGTTGGTCTCAACCGAGGTGCCGGCCCAGAAGGCGGCATCGACGGCGGCCTTGTCGAAACCTGACATCGGCCCGCAGTCAAGGCCAAGCGCGCGCGCAGCAAGGATCAGATAGCCGCCCTGGAGCGAAGCATTGCGGAAGGCGGTATCACGGATGAGCGCGGCATTGCCTTCAAACCAGCTTTTCGCATCCGCATGGGGGAAAAGGAAGGGAAGGTGTTCTGGAAAGGCCATGTCCATGCCGATGATGACGGTGACGGGGGCGGCCAGCACCTTGGCACGATTGCCTTCGGCAACGCAGGCAGCAAGACGCGCCCTGGCCTCCGCGCTGGCGCAGAACAGGAAGCGGGCCGGCGAGCAATTGGCCGACGTGGGGCCGAGCTTCAGAAGATCGTAGAGCGCTTCAATGGTGCCTTCTGGCAGTGGCCGACAGTCCCAGTCATACTGGGTTCGGGCCTCCCGGAACAGCTGGTCGAGAGCAGCTCCGGCGAGAGCGGCGGGTGGGGGATCGGCCATCAGATGGCGCGGACTTCCACCACTTCGGGCACATAGTGGCGGAGCAGATTCTCGATCCCGCCCTTGAGCGTTGCTGTCGACGAGGGGCAGCCAGCGCAGCTTCCCTGCAGGTGGAGATAGACGATGCCACGATCAAAGCCGCGATAGATGATGTCGCCGCCGTCACTGGCGACCGCAGGGCGGACTCGGGTGTCGAGGAGATCGCGGATCTGGGCGACAATTTCGGCATCTTCGGGGTTGTCGAAGGTCTCGGCCTCGGTGAGGGCAGAGGTGACAAGCGGCGCGCCACTTGCGAAATGGTCGGCGATGATGGCGAGCACGTCGGGCTTGAGGCTGGCCCAGTCCGCCCCGCCCGAGGCGAGCGTGACCGCCACGAAATCCCGGCCGAAGAAGACCCGCTCCACATCACCAAGCGCGAACAGGGCGCGAGCAAGCGGGGAAGCTTCGGCAGCGTCGGGATCGGCAAAATCATAGGTCGCAGGTCCAGCCACAGTCCGGCCGGGCAGGAACTTGAGGGTGGCAGGATTGGGTGTGGATTCGGTCTCAATGAGCATGGCGCGCCTCTCCCCTGGTCATTTGGCTGAGAAGGGCCTGCGCTTCAAGGGTGAGGGACAGCGCGGCGGATGGCACGCGCAAGGCAATCGGCAGCGCGTGTGCCAAGTTCGGCCAAGAGGACGGGGCTGACGGCAGCAGGCATTTGCGGGGCAACCGACAGCGCAAACACCGTGTCGCCATCGAAGGGCGTATGGATGGGGCGGATTGCGCGCGCAAGACCATCGTGGGCCATGAGCGCAAGGCGGCGGGCCGCAGCGCGGGTGAGCGGGGCATCCGTTGCAACGACGGCAAGCGTGGTGTTGGCGAGGGCATCAGAAGGCGCAAGCCCAGCCATGGGGTGGTGCTTGGGCATGGGCACTGGTCCCGATGTGGGAGGCGCACCAGGCTCGACTTCGCCGAAGCAGTTGACGGCGACGAGCGCGAGGACGAGGCCGCCATCGTCGAGGGGTACCGAGGCCCAGCCGAAGCCGCCAGCGCGGCTGCCGGCGCGGGCACCGAAAGCCGCGCCGACCTGGCCCGTCAAGGGTGCCGGGCCGGCTGCGGCGAGCGCCTCGCGGGCGAGGCGACGATAGGGCGGCTCGGGGCCATTGGCGCGGAGGAAGCCCTTGTCGCCGCCATTGAGAAGGTCGAACAGGATGGCCGCCGGCACGATGGGAACATGGAGCGCTGCCGCACCGGTGCCAAGGGCAAGGCCCCTGCCCGCTCGCGCGAGCGCAAGCGCCACTTCATCTGCTGCAGCAAGGCCGAAGACACTGCCACCGGCGAGAACGATGGCGTGGGCCCGCTCGACGAGATTTTCGGGGGCAAGCGCGTCGGTCTCGCGCGTGCCGGGGCCGCCGCCGCGGATATCAACGGCCATCACTGCCGGCGCCTCGGGAAGGATGACGGTCACACCAGTGCGGACCATCGCGCACTGGGCGTGGCCAACGGCAAGGCCGGCAAGCCAGGAGTCTGTGCTCTCGCTCATGGCTTCAGGAAGCCGACCGCCTCGTGCACTTGCGCAACCGTCTGTGCGGCCAATTGGCGCGCCCGGGCAGCACCCGTCGCAAGCGCGGCATCGATTGCCTGCGGCTCGGCAAGAAGGGCGCGCAGACGGGCGGAGATCGGCTCCAGGCTTGCGACCAGAAGGTCGGCCAGCGCAGGCTTGAAGCGGGCAAAGCCCTGGCCCGCGAACTCGGTGCAAATCGAATCGACAGACCTGCCTGTCAGGGCAGCGAAGATTTGCACCAGGTTCTGTGCTTCGGGCCGGCCAGCGAGCCCTTCGGCTGACTCCGGCAGCGGCTCCGGGTCCGTCTTGGCGCGGCGGATCTTCTGGCGGATTGCGTCGGCCGTATCGGTCAGGTTGATGCGCGACTGGTCGGAAGGGTCGGACTTCGACATCTTGGCCGTGCCGTCACGAAGCGAGCGGATGCGCGGCGCTTCTGGCGGGATGATGGGATCGGGCGGAATGAGCAGCTCGACTCCGTGGTCGGTATTGAACTTGATGGCGATGTCGCGGGCGAGTTCGAGATGCTGCTTCTGGTCCTCGCCGACGGGGACATGGGTGGCCTTGTAGACAAGGACATCAGCGGCCTGGAGCACGGGGTAGGTGAACAGGCCGACCGAGGCCCCCTCGCGGTCCTTGCCCGACTTTTCCTTGAACTGGGTCATGCGGTTGAGCCAGCCCATGCGGGCCGTGCAGGAAAGCACCCAGGCAAGCTCTGCATGTTCGGGAACCTGGGCCTGGTTGAAGAGGACCGAACGCGCAGGATCGATCCCGGCGGCCATCAGCGCAGCGGCAATCTCGCGGGTGGAGCAGCGAAGCTCGGCGGGATCCTGGGCAAGCGTGATGGCGTGCAGGTCGGCAATGAAGAAGAAGGCCTGGTCATCCGGGCCGAGCGCGTCCTGCATGCGAACCCAGTTCCGGATGGCGCCGAGCCAGTTGCCAAGGTGGAGCTGGCCCGTGGGCTGGATCCCTGAGACGATTCGCTTGCCGGCAAGAGGGGCTGTCGGGGCCGTCATGGCGGGCCTTCTCAGGTGGCAGCCGGGCGGCGGAGCGCGGCAAGGAGCATGCGTGGCTGCCAGGCCCCGATGAGAGTGGCAAGTCCGAGGTAGACGGCTGCGCCGCTGCCCACCAGGGCAACCATCGCTGCCACCCGCGCAAGACCCGACCCAGCTGCAAGCGGGAGGACCAGGGGGTGGAGCACAAGCAGCACGGCGACAACGGCGATCGCTGCCACCAGCATGCGCGGGACGGCGCGGCGGAGCGCAGCATCGGGCACAAGCCGGCCCCTGCGCGCAAGGCCGCGGGCAAGAAGTGCAACATTGAGCCAGGCCGAAAGCGCAGTCGCAAGCGCAATGCCGACATGCTGGAGCGGCCAGATGAGAAGGACATTGCCGACAAGATTGGCGGCAATTGCCACCAGCGCGAAATGCATGGGCGTGCGCGTGTCGCCACGGGCATGGTAGCCCGGCGTGAGAACCTTGACGAGGATATAGGCTGGAAGACCAAGCGAGAAGGCCATGAGCGCGCGGGCCGCCATGGCGCTGTTCTCGGCTGTGAAGCGGCCATGCTGGAACAGCGCTGTGATGATGGGATGGGCAGCAACGACGAGCGCGGTTGCCGCCGGGATGGCAAGGAACAGGGCGAATTCAAGCGCGCGGTTCTGCTGGTGAAGCGCGGCGTCTTCGCGGCCGGCACCGATGAGGCGGGCAAGGGTGGGCAGAAGAGCAACGCCAACGCCGACGCCGATGAGGCCGAGGGGAAGCTGGTTCAGGCGGTCGGCATAGTAGAGGTAGCTGACCGATCCCTCCGGGAGGAGACGCGCAGCAAGGATGGTCGAGACCAGCAGGTTGAGCTGCGTTGCACCGGCGCCAATGGCCGCTGGCCCGATGCGGCGCAAAAGGGTGCGGATTTCCGGCGAGAAGCGGGGAAAGACGAGGCGTGGCGCCATGCCGGCCCGGCGGACGAAGGCGAGAAGCCAGAGGAACTGGGCGAGGCCAGCGACGGTGACGGCAACGGCGAGCGCGCGGGCTGTTGCAACACTTGTGTCCCCGCGGAAGGCAAGAAGGGCGGTAATGAGGGCGATGTTGAGGAGCACGGGGGCAGCAGCCATGGCAGCGAAGCGGCCAATCGCATTGAGGACGCCGCCAAGAAGGGCGACGAGGGAAATGAGCATGAGATAGGGGAAGGTCAGCCGGGTGAGCTCGACGGTGAGGGCAAGTTTTTCCGGGCCGGCATCGCGGAAACCGCCCGTCATCGCCAGAACCACGGGCCCGGCCGCAATCAGCATGAGGGCCGTAAAGGCCAGGAGGATGGGAAGCAAAAAGGCGAGTGCCTGCTCCGTGAAGCGGCGGGCGGCGGTGCGGCCATCCGGCTGCCCGAGGCGTTCGGCGGCCATGGGCACAAAGGCGGCAGCGAACGCTCCTTCCGCAAACAGCGAGCGGAACAGGTTGGGCAGGCGGAAGGCAACAAGGAAGGCATCCGCAGCAAGGCCAGCGCCGAGGTAGCGCGCCATCAGGAGATCGCGCGTAAATCCGAGAATGCGGGAGACGAGGGTCAAGGACCCGACTGTCGAGGCGGCGCGTATCAGGGCCACTGCCGGACCTTATCCGCTGGTCCGCGCGCTACTCAGGCGTTGCCGACGATGTTGCCCTCGCCGGAGCCGCTGCGGCGGGCCTCAAGCTGCTGGACATAAAGGCCGCCAAAGTCGATCGGGTCAAGCATGAGCGGTGGAAAGCCGCCATCGCGCACGGCATCGGCAATCACTCGGCGCGCAAAGGGGAAGAGGATGCGCGGCGCCTCGACCAGCAGGAAGGGTTCGATGGCCTCGCGCGGAGCGCCGGCAAGGCGGAACAGACCGGCGTAGAGGAGCTCGACAGCGAACAGCGCCTTGTCCTCCTGGTTCTTGGCGTTGGCGGAAATCTTGAGCTCGACTTCGAACATGTCGTTCTCGCCGGCGCGCGCATTCACATTGACGGCAATTTCGAGCTTGGGCTGGCCCTGGCCCTGGAGCGAACCCGGCGCGTTCGGGTTCTCGAAGGAAAGGTCCTTCACATATTGGGCGAGGATTCCGGCCTGCGGCGCAAGATCAGCGCCATTGGCAAGGGCTTCGGCGTCTTCCGGGGTGATGCTGGCCATGAGCGGACTTTCGGTTCGGACACGGAGTTCGGGGACCGTCCGGGCGGCTAGCAGCCGGGCCCGCGTGCGGCAAGAAGCAGCTTTGCGGGCAAGGCGCAGGTCTCACTCTTTTCTCCCTCGCCCGAAGCCCTATCTTGTGCCAAGGTTGATATTGGCGTTCAATCGGCAGGGCCGGCCTCCGTCATGATGGGCAGGCAGCATGCCATGGGCAGGCAGCAAGGCGCGGGATGTGATGCAGAACGGACTGATCGAGATTGTCTTCCTGGCGATGCTTGCCGGCTTCATTGGGCTCAGGCTCTATCAGGTGCTGGGCCGGCGCACCGGGCATGAGAAGCCGGTTGCCGACCCATTCCGCGGCGCTGGCGCGGAAGTGGCCAGGCCCACCGCTTCTGGCACGTTGCGCGAAGCCGAGCCTGTGCCACTTCCCGAGCTTCCGGCCAACATCGGCCCAAGCGTGCGCCAGGGCCTGGATGCCATCCGCAACGCGGACCGCAGCTTTGATATCGACCGCTTCATCGCCGGCGCGCGTGGCGCCTATCAGATGGTCCTGGAAGCCTTCTGGCGCGGCGACGAGGAGGAGCTGGCTGAGCTCGTCTCGGATGAGGTTATGGAGAATTTCCGCCATGCACTTGCCGAGCGGCGGGCCGCCGGCCTGCGGCTGGAGAACCGCCTGCTCGAAGTCGACCAGGTGCAGATTGTCGGTGCACGCATGAACGGCTCCATGGCCGAAGTGACAGTCCAGTTCGACGCCGAGATCGTGGCTGCCACTCGCGATTCCACCGGCGCCCTTGTGGACGGAAATCCGGAGGCAAGTGTCGAGACCCACGATGTGTGGACTTTCAGCCGGCATGTGACCTCGCCCGATCCAGCCTGGCTGATCGTCGGGACCGACGTCGCCGAATAGGCTGGAGTTGCGCCGGCCGTGCCTGTGCTGGCAATTGCCGTCATGCTCGGCCTGGCGCTCGCCGGCTGCGCCGGGAACCGGGAGCCGCTCCCCGTCCTCGCTGATGCCCAAGCGGGCGCCGCGGCCGCGCTCGAGGCCTTCCGCGCTGCCTGTACGAGGCTGCCGGCCTGGCGCGACGCCTCCGGGCTGACAACCGCAGCGGACTGGGTGGCGCCCTGCGCCGCCGCAGAAACGACCACGGCGGCCAGCTTCGAAACCTTCCAGCGCACCCATTTTCGCGAAGTCCGGCTCGGCGACGGTCAGGGCTTTGCGACCGGCTATTTCCTGCCCGAATATCAGGCACAAGCAAAAGCAGCGCCTGGCCTCGTGCCCGTGCTGGCGCCGCCTTCGGGGCGCGACTGCAGCCAAGCGCCCTGCCCCACCCGGGCCGAGATCATGGGTGGTGCTCTCGCGGGACGGGCCGAGACGCTCTTGTGGATGGACCCAGTCGATCTCTTCTTCCTGCAGGTGCAGGGCTCGGGGATTGCCCGCCTGCCCAATGGCGCACGCGCAAAACTCGCCTTCGCTGGCCACAATGGTCATCCCTATGTCGCAATCGGCCAGTTGCTCCGAGCGCGGGGGGCGCTGGCCGCCGGTGCTGGCATGGCGGAGATCCGCGCCTGGCTTGCTTCCCACCCGGCCGAGCGGGAGCAGCTTCTTGCTGCCAACCCGCGCTACATTTTTTTCCGCCGGCTGGCGCAGGACGCGCCCTTTCCGGTGGGGGCGCTCGGCGCCCGGCTGGTGGCAGGAGCCAGCGTCGCGGTGGACCCGGCGCATGTGCCGATGGGCGCCCTCGTCCGGCTGGAGACACAGCTGGCCGACGGCACACCATTCCGCCGGGTGCTGGTGGCGGCGGATACCGGTGCAGCGATCCGGGGCGCGAACCGATTTGACATCTATTTCGGGGAGGGTGCCGCAGCAGGCCGGCTGGCTGGAGGCCAGCAAGCCAGGGCAAGAGCCGTTCTGCTGCTGCCCCGCAGCATGCCATGAACCGGCGTCTGACGGCGGCAGAGATTGCGCTGTGGCAGCAAGTGGCAGCAACGGTCAAGGCCTTCAAGCCGCTACCCGAAATCCCGGACACACCGGAAGCTCGGCCGCCGGCACTGGACCCACGGCCGGACCGGACTGGCGTTGGGGCAAGGAAAGCCCGGCTGCCTCCCCGCGCTCCAGTGCATGCCTCGGCAAGCCCGAGGGAAACGCTCGATTCGACCTGGGACAAGCGGCTGGCATCGGGCAAGGCGAGGCCGGACCGGGTGATCGACCTGCATGGCTTCGCGCGGGAGGCAGCGCGCCACTATCTTGAGCGGAGCATCCTCGCTGCGGCCGACCGCGGGGAACGGCTGCTACTGGTGATCACTGGCAAGGGGAACATGCCCGGGCCAGCGCCCGCAGACCTCATGGGCGAAAGGCCCGGGCGCGGCGCCATTCGCGCCGAGCTGCCACGCTGGCTTGCTTTACCTTCGCTTTCATCGCGCATCGCCGCCGTCCGCCGCGCGCACCCGCGCCACGGCGGCGCCGGTGCCGTCTATTTGGTGCTCAAGCGGAGCCGAACCAACAGCAGCTGAGAGCGGATGCGCGCATCCATGCCGCGATCTCATGCCGGCAATGCACAAAGGATGCGCGCCCGCCTGGCCTTGCGTGGGCGAAACCCCCATGCTAGCGCCCCTTCCACCGCGGGTGGGATTTCCGCCGTGGGTTTCCGCAATGTGCCGGCACGCTGCGCACGGGCCTTGCCCCGGAGTGCCGCCGGCAGGGCAGTCGAGGTGCGCGTGGGAACAGCCAACAGCCTTGCCGGGCGCTATGCGGCCGCGCTGTTCGATCTCGCCGAGAGCGACAAGACGCTCGATGCCGTGATGGAAGCGCTCGCCGGGCTGGAAGCCCTGCTTGCGACGTCTGCAGAGCTGAAGGCGCTCATCGGCAATCGCCTGATGCGCCGCGCCGACGTCGGTGCCGGGCTTGCCGCAGTGGCAGCCGAGCTCGATTTGCCGAAGCTTGTCGCCAATTTTCTTGGCGTGCTCGCCGCCAATGGCCGTGCTGCGCTTTTGCCTGACGTCATCCGCGCCTTCCGCGAGCGGCTGGCAAGCCACAGGGGCGAAGCAACCGCCAAGGTCATCGCTGCCCACAAGCTGACCGCTGCGCAGGAAAAAGCGCTCGCTGCCAAGCTGAAGGCCCGAACCGGCCGCGACATGGCGCTCGACGTGACGGTGGATCCTGCCATCCTCGGCGGGCTGATCGTGCGGCTTGGCTCTGAACAAATCGATACGTCTGTGAAGACCCGGCTCGAGCGGCTGGGCGCCAGGATGAAAGGCCTCACCTGATGGACATTCGCGCAGCGGAAATTTCGCGCGTCATCCGCGAGCAGATCGCGGGCTTTGGCACCGAGGTGGAAGTCTCGGAAGTTGGCCAGGTGCTCTCGGTGGGGGATGGCATCGCCCGAGTGCATGGCCTCGACCGTGTGCAAGCCGGCGAAATGGTCGAATTCGCCGGCGGCCTCAAGGGCATGGCCCTGAACCTCGAAGTCGACAATGTCGGGGTCGTCATCTTTGGCGATGATACTGCTGTGCGCGAAGGCGACACCGTGCGCCGCACCAATGCGATTGTCGACGTACCTGTTGGCAAGGGCCTGCTTGGCCGGGTGGTCGACGCGCTCGGCAACCCGCTCGACGGCAAGGGCCCAATCGAGTCAACCGAGCGCCGCCGGGTGGAAGTGAAAGCGCCGGGCATCATTCCAAGGAAGTCCGTGAGCGAGCCGATGCAGACGGGACTGAAGGCCCTTGATGCCCTGGTCCCGATCGGCCGCGGCCAGCGTGAGCTCATCATCGGTGACCGCCAGACGGGCAAGACCGCCGTCATCCTCGACACCTTCATCAACCAGAAGGGGATAAATGCCAGCGGCGACGAGAAGGTGAAGCTTTACTGCATCTATGTCGCCATCGGCCAGAAGCGCTCGACGGTTGCCCAGCTGGTCAGGAAGCTCGAAGAAGCAGGCGCGATGGAATATACGATCGTGGTAGCGGCAACTGCTTCCGACCCGGCGCCGCTCCAGTATCTGGCGCCCTACACGGGCTGCACCATGGGCGAATACTTCCGCGACAATGGCATGCACGCCGTCATCGCCTATGACGATCTTTCCAAGCAGGCAGTCGCTTACCGGCAGATGTCGCTGCTGCTGCGGCGCCCGCCGGGCCGTGAGGCCTATCCCGGCGACGTCTTCTACCTCCACTCGCGCCTGCTCGAGCGCGCAGCCAAGCTCAACGATGCCAATGGCGGCGGCTCGCTGACCGCGCTCCCAGTCATCGAAACGCAGGCCGGCGACGTCTCCGCCTATATTCCGACCAACGTCATCTCGATTACCGACGGGCAGATCTTCCTTGAAAGCGAGCTCTTCTACCAGGGCATCCGGCCTGCCATCAATGTCGGCCTCTCGGTTTCCCGCGTGGGCTCAGCAGCACAGACCAAGGCGATGAAGAAGGTGGCAGGCTCGATCAAGCTCGAGCTTGCGCAATATCGCGAGATGGCGGCCTTCGCCCAGTTCGGCTCCGACCTCGATGCCGCAACCCAGAAGCTCTTGGCCCGCGGCCAGCGGCTGACCGAGCTCTTGAAGCAGCCGCAGTACCAGCCGCTGCCGTTTGAAGAGCAAGTCGTTGCCATCTTCGCTGGCGTCAACGGCTATCTCGATCCCGTGGCTGTTCCTGACGTGGTGCGGTTCGAGGCCGGGCTGCTTGAGACCTTCCGCTCGAAGCACGCTGACATTTTGGCCGAGATCCGCGACACCCGCGACCTTGGCGATGCAACCCGCGACAAGCTCAGGGCCGCGATCGAGGGCTATGCCCGCACCTTTGTTGCCTGAGGCTCGGACGCTTTTGCAATGCCCTCCTTGAAGTCTCTGAAAACGCGGATCTCCTCGGTCAAGTCGACCCAGAAGATCACGAAAGCGATGAACCTGGTCGCGACCGCCAAGCTGCGCGGCGCTCAAGCGGCTGCCATCTCCGGCCGGCCGTTCGCCGAAGGCGCGGCGCGAGTCATCGGCAATCTTGCTCTCAACATGGTGGGGCCCGAGGCACCGAAGCTGCTCACGGGAACTGGGCGCGACCAGACCCATCTGCTCCTTGTCATCACTTCCGAGCGAGGGCTGTGCGGAGCCTATAATTCCAACATCGTGAAGCTTGCCCGGCGCAAGGCCGATTCCCTGCTGGCCGAGGGCAAGACGGTCAAGCTCTACATCATCGGCAAAAAGGGCCGGGCCCAGCTTATCCGCAGCCATGGCAAGCACATCGTCGAGACCCGCTCGCTCGAGGGGCGGAAGATGCTGACCTTCGAGGAAGCGAAGGCCGTATCCGATGATGTGGTGGCGCGATTCCACGCTGGTGCATTCGATGTCGCGCACATTCTCTTTGCGCGCTACCAGTCAGCGCTGACGCAAATCCCAACCGATGAGCGGCTCATCCCGGTCAGGCGGCCCGAGATGGCGGATACGGCGCGGCTTCCGGCTGCGATCACTTTCGAGCCTTCGGCCGAAGCGATCCTGACCGAGCTTCTGCCGCGCGCGGTCGCCGTCCATGTCTACCAGTCGCTGCTCGAGAGCCGGGCCTCCGAGGAAGGAGCGCGGATGACGGCGATGGATGCGGCAAGCCGCAACGCTGGCGACATGATCGGGCGCCTGACGCTCACCTACAACCGCACCCGGCAGGCAGCGATCACCAAGGAACTCATCGAGATCATCTCGGGCGCGGAGGCACTGTAGCATGTCTACTTACGCGGCCATCCAGACCTATGTGAAGCAGACTCATGGGTTCGTCCCGAAGACCTGCTGGATTGCCCATGTGAAATCCCTGCATGGGTTGCCGATGCGCACAGCGCCCAACCGTGCATCGCCGCAGACTCGGATGGTCCCTTGTCCACCCGAAAAGCGTCCTGCAATTGAAGACGCCCTCCGTCACTTTGGCGTGATAAGCTAGAGGAACACCGCAATGGCCACCACCACCAACAATATCGGCCGCGTGACGCAGGTCATCGGCGCTGTCGTCGATGTCGCCTTCGAGACCGAGCTGCCCGAGATCCTGACTGCCCTTGAAACCCGCGTCGAAGACCGCCGCCTGGTCCTTGAAGTGGCGCAGCACACGGGTGAGAATGTGGTCCGCACGATTGCCATGGACTCAACCGACGGCCTCGTGCGTGGCCAGGAAGTGGTGGACACTGGCGGCCAGATCCGCATGCCAGTCGGGCGCGAGACGCTGGGCCGCATCATGAATGTGGTGGGCGAGCCCATTGACGAGCGTGGCCCCATCGGGGCTGCGACCACTGCCCCCATCCACGCCAAGGCGCCGGAGTTTGTCGACCAGTCGACCGAAAGTTCGATCCTGGTGACGGGCATCAAGGTGATCGATCTCCTCGCGCCTTATGCGAAGGGAGGCAAGATCGGCCTCTTTGGCGGTGCCGGCGTTGGCAAGACCGTGCTCATCCAAGAGCTCATCAACAATGTCGCCAAGGGCCATGGCGGCTTCTCGGTCTTCGCTGGCGTGGGCGAGCGGACACGGGAAGGCAATGACCTTTACCACGAGTTTCTGGAAGCCGGTGTGATTGCGTCGGATGCTGAGGGCAATGCCATTTCCGAAGGCTCGAAGGTGGCACTCGTCTATGGGCAGATGAACGAGCCTCCCGGCGCGCGGGCGCGCGTTGCCCTCTCAGGCCTGACGATTGCGGAATATTTCCGTGATGTGGAAGGCCAGGATGTGCTCTTCTTCATCGACAATATCTTCCGTTTCACCCAGGCCGGCTCGGAAGTGTCGGCCCTTCTTGGCCGCATTCCGTCTGCCGTCGGCTACCAGCCCACGCTTGCGACCGACATGGGCGCGCTCCAGGAGCGCATTACCTCGACCCGGAAGGGCTCGATCACCTCGGTGCAGGCGATCTACGTGCCCGCCGACGACTTGACCGACCCAGCGCCGGCAACGAGCTTCGCCCACCTCGACGCAACAACCGTGCTCAGCCGGCAGATCGCCGAGCTTGGCATCTACCCGGCGGTCGATCCGCTCGATTCGACCAGCCGTGTGCTCGAGCCCGGAACCGTGGGCAAGGAACATTATGAAACCGCCCGCGCGGTCCAGAAGACGCTGCAGCGCTACAAGTCGCTCCAGGACATTATCGCCATTCTCGGGATGGACGAGCTTTCCGAAGACGACAAGCTGGTGGTGGCAAGGGCGCGCAAGATCCAGCGCTTCCTCTCGCAGCCCTTCCATGTTGCTGAGGTCTTCACAGGCACGCCTGGTGTGTTCGTCGAGCTTGCAGACACCATCAAGGGCTTCAAGGCCATCGTGGATGGCGAATACGACCATCTGCCCGAAGCTGCCTTCTACATGGTGGGCACCATCGAGGACGCAGTTGAAAAGGGCCGCAAACTCATGGACGGTGCATGATGGCGAAGTTCCATCTCGACATTGTGACCCCTGTTACGCGGATCGACTCGGGCTCCGTGCACATGGTGGTGGTGCCGGGGACCGAAGGTGATTTCGGCGTGCTCGCAGGCCACGCGCCGGTGCTTTCGACCATTCGCCCCGGCATCATCGAGGTGTTCCGCGAGGCCGGTGCGCAACCGGAGCGGATCGAGGTGGACGGCGGCCTTGCCGAGGTGAACGAGGCGGGCCTCACCATCCTGACCGGCGATCTCTCGCTCACTGACTGACCCCCGGCGCGGGGCAAGATGCAGCAGCAGGTCATCCTTGCGGTCTTCGCCCTTGTCCTGCCCTGTGGCGCGCCTGCAGCCGCAGCCATAGAGGTCACGGGTGCGATCCGGGTCCGGCCTGGACTCGTCGACGGGCAAGTGCGGCCTGGTGCTGCGACCTCGGAAGCAGTCCTCGAGCTGCGCACGATTGTCAACGCAACCCTAACGTCGGGCCCTGCCACCCTTTTTGCCGAACTGCGCGACAGCCGCGCCTATGGCAAGCCTTCGGACACCGCGCTGGTGGCAGGGGACGTGAACACGCTCGAGCCAGTGCAGCTTCGCGCCAGCCTCGATCTCGGCGACCTTGCCGGCGAGGGCACCAGGCTGCGGCTCACGATGGGGCGCACCGAGATGCAGTTCGGCTCGCGCCGGCTGCTGGCAACCGGGGACTATCGCAACGCTGCCTTCTTCTTCACGGGCATTGATGCAACCCTCGAGAGCCGCGGCGGCACCGACCTCGAGCTATTCTGGATGCTGCCGCAGACCCGTGCACCCGACCGTCGGGCAGCAGTGCTGGCGAACAAGCCGGCGCTCGACCGCGAACGGCTGGCGCAGCAGATCTTCGGTCTTTCCGTGCTCGGGCCCGTTGGCGGGCGCGGTGTCGAGCTCGGCCTGACGGTCGTGGGTCTTTCCGAGCGGGACCGGCCGGGATTTGCGACCAGGGACCGCCGACTCTGGACCCTTGGCCCGCGCTTCCTGAAGCAGCCAGCTGCAGGCGAAGTGGATTTTGATGTGGAGGCCTTTGTCCAGGGCGGGCACGCCGCACCGCTCGACCAGCCGCTCGGCGAAGCCGTGCCCGTGCGTGCTGGCATGGTGCGCGCACTCATTGGCTACAGCTGGCGCGGCGAGCTGTCGCCGCGGCTTGCTCTCGAGTTCGACCATGTCTCGGGCGACGGGCCAGGCGCCCGCTACGGCCGGTTCGACCAGCTGTTTGGAGCGCGACGGTTCGAGTTCGGGCCATCGTCGGTCTATGGCGTGCTGGGGCGGGCCAATTTGACATCCCCAGGGATCCGGCTTTCGATCAACCAAAGCGGCCGTGCCGATGGCTGGATCATCGCCCGGGGTCTCTGGGCGGCGAGCGCGACCGACTTCTTTTCAGCGTGCGGTGTTCGCGATGCCGATGGCGCCTCCGGGCGATTCGCCGGCGTGCAGGTGGACAGCAGGCTGCGCCTGTGGCTGGTGCCGCGAACGCTCCGCGCTGACCTCAATGTGACCGGGCTCGCCCGGCGCGGCGTGCTCGAAGGCGCCGCACCAGGCCGGTCGAGCATCTATGTCGCAAGCGCGCTCGAGGCCTTCTTCTAGGGTTCGGCCAGGGTGCAGCTCGCCTGCACGGCGCGGAGGTTGAGGCCGACGCGCGTTGCCTCCGGGTTGGCCCAGGCATAGGCGATGGCCCTGGGGTTGCCGGGCTCATGGACATAGAGGACGAGGCTGGGGCGGTTGGGCCCGGAGGGCCACACGACGTTGCGCAGCCGAAGCTCGAAGCGCTGCGGGACCGGCTCGTCGGTTGCCAAGCGCGCCATGCCACCCTGGTCGTGGAGGGCGAGGTCGCGCCCACCCCACCAGCCGCCATCCGCCTTCGGGATCGCCGCCCAGCAGGCGAAGGGCCGGGCCTTGCGAAGCTCGGCGCCGGGGACGAGGGGCCGGCCGGCCTTCACCTCGTCTGCCGTCAGCGCCCTCCCCTCCCCGACCGCCGCGCCATAGGCGTCGATGGGGTGGACCCTGCCATCGAGGACCCGGAGTGCGACCCATGGCGGCGGCACCCTTCCGGCCTCCTCGGCGAAACGGACCTGCTCCTCGTTGGTCCAGATGCCGGAAAGCAGCAGGAGCGCTGCGATCATTTTGCCCGCCGCTCGGCCTCGATGAAGCGGCGGAACTCGGTCCAGGTGGTGGCGTTGGGGCGGCTGTCGTCGCCCGGGGGCGGGACGCGATACTCGGGGTAGCGGCGGGCGATCTGGTCCTGCACCACCTTGGGCAAGGCCGCGATTCCCGCAACCACCTGGCCAGTTGCATTGAAGACGAGGGAGCCGGGGCGCGAGCCCATCTCCATGAAGGGCATCCAGCCCGAAATCCTGACCCAGGAGACAGCGGCCTTGGCGTTGCGGCGCTTCGGGTCCATCAGCGCGTTTGCATCGACGACGAAATTGAAGATCTCCATCGCATGATAGTGGTTGCCGGCATAGGCTTGGAAATCGCCGCCGAGCGGGTTCTCATAGAAGAGGGGCACTTCGATGTTCCAGAAGGCGCGGCCGTCCTCCACCCGGAGCGGAAGGCGATAGGGCGTGCCGTCGGCGCCACGCGGGAAGATGGGGCGCTGGTTCACGGGATCGTTCGCGACATGGAAGATGCGGTTCACCTTGCCGGTCCACGGATTGGTCCATTCATCGAGCACGGTGCCGGTCTTCGGGTCGAGATAGAACATGAGCTCGCGGCTGACCATGCGCACGCCCATCCCGCGCACCGGATCTGTGACCGTCACGCACTGGCGGATGTTCATGCCCTCGACATTCCAGAGATGGCGATCGGGCTCGCCCTGAACTCTCGACCAAACCCGGCCCGACCAGTGGAAGACGATGGGCTCATTGTCGCGGGTTGAACACTGGATCTTGCGGAACATGGCGACCGCCTGGTCGGGATTGTCCAGCCGCAGGCGTTGGGCATCGGCTGCCCCGCCCACGCCTGCCAACATGGCTGCAATGACCAAGAGCCGCATCGCTTTCTCCCGACCTGCGCTTGACAGCCAATTTGTCCGGACAAATAGCCGGTGGGTCAAGCCGGAAAGGAGCAAGGATGCGCCCTGGAGTCATTGAAGTCGGGCCGCAGCGCTACCGGGAGACGTTCGGGCGCTACTATGAGGAGTTCACCGTGGGCGATGTCTATGAGCATCGCCCGGGGCGGACCATCACCGAGACCGACAATATCTGGTTCACCCTTCTTACCATGAACACGCACCCGGCGCATTTTGATGCTGAATATGCGAAGAAGACCGAGTTCGGAAAGCCGCTGGTTGCCTCGCCGCTGACGGTTGCCATCCTCGTTGGCATGAGTGTCTCGGATGTCAGCCAGAAGGCGGTCGCCAATCTCGGCTGGAAGGAAATCCGGCTGACTGCCCCTGTCTTTGCTGGCGACACGCTCTATGCCGAAAGCGAAGTCATCGAGAAGCGCGAGAGCGCCACGCGGCCCGAGCAGGGCATTGTCACCATCAAGACGGTGGGCAAGAACCAGCATGGCGTCGTGGTGTGCGAGTTCCTGCGCACGATGCTGATCTGGAAGAAGGGCTTCGGCCCGTCCGAGAGCTGAGAGGAGTGGCGATGGCAACGGCGCATGACATGAGGCCCACCGACAGAAGGCCCATCGACTCCGCGTTCGAGAACCAGCTCATGGACGCAATCGACAAGTGGATCGAACGCGACCTGAAGCCGGTCATCATGGCGCACGACCATGGCGACATCTGGCCCGAAGAGACAGTCCGGCAGATGACCGAGCTTGGCCTCTTTGGCGCGACCATCAGCCAGGAATGGGGCGGCCTTGGGCTGCCGGCAACGACCTATGCCAACATCGTTGCTCGTATTGCCTCCTTCTGGATGGCACCGACCGGCATCTTCAACTCGCACCTCATCTGCGCCATGGCCATCGAGAAGTTTGGCACGGCCGCACAGAAGGCGAAATGGCTGCCGAAGATGGCGTCAGGCGAGCTGCGCGGCGGCCTGGCGCTCACCGAGCCCGATGCCGGCACCGACCTCCAGGGCATCCGCATGACTGGGCGGCGCGATGGCGACCATTATCTCGTCAACGGCACCAAGACCTGGATTTCCAATGGCATCAAGGGCCATGTCTTTGCCCTGCTGGTCAAGACCGACCCCGAGGCCAACCCGCGCTACAAGGGCATGAGCTTGTTCATCGCTGACAAGTCCCTGCCCGGCTTTCGCGTTGGCAAGAAGATCGAGAAGCTGGGCTACAAGGCAATCGACTCGGCGGAACTCGTGTTCGAGGACTGCCGGATCCCGGCGGACCAGCTGATCGGCGGCGTGGAAGGCCAGGGCTTCTTGCAGGCAACTGGCGGGCTTGAGCTCGGGCGGATCAATGTCGCTGCGCGCGGGGTCGGGCTGGCCGAAGGCGCGCTCCGGCTTGCAACCGAATATGCCCAGGTCCGGAGGACCTTCGGCAAGCCGATCGCCGAGCACCAGGCGATCCAGCTGAAGCTTGGCGAGATGGTGACGCGAGCCCGCGCCGCGCGGCTCCTCACCTTCGACGCAGCACAGGCCTATGACCGCGGCGAACGCTGCGACATGGAAGCCGGGATGGCCAAATATTTCGCAAGCGAAGCCGCAGTCCGGAATGCCGAAGAGGCGATGCGCATCTTCGGTGGCTATTCCTATTCCAAGGAATATGAGATCGAGCGCTTCTACCGCGACGCGCTTCTCATGTGCATCGGCGAGGGCACCAACGAGATGCAGCGGATAATCGTCGCGCGCCAGTGGCTCCGGCGCAACCCCGTGTGATCGCGGCCGGGGCAAAGGGCGATAGAGGGGCGTGTCCGTGAACCTGCCGCTTGCGGGGCTACGCATCCTCAGCCTCGAGCAATATGGCGCCGGACCCTATGGCACCATGTGCTTGGCCCAGATGGGGGCGGAGGTCATCAAGCTCGAGCCGCCGAAGGGCGGCGACTCCAGCCGGGCAACCGGGCCCTTCTTCCTCGGGCCTGACGACAGCCTGTTCTACCAGAGCTTCAATCTCTGCAAGCGCTCGCTCACCCTCGATCTCAAAACCGCGGAAGGCCAGGAGATCCTCCACCGGCTGGTCGCAACCGCGGACGCCGTCACCAACAATGCCCGCGGCGACCAGCCAGCGAAACTCGGGCTCGATTACGCGGCACTCGGCCGGCTCAAGCCTGCGATCGTCTGTGTCCATGCCTCGGCCTATGGGCGCGGCAATGCGCGCGAAAGCTGGCCGGGCTATGATTATCTCATGCAGGCGGAGGCCGGCTTCCTTGCCTTGACTGGCGAGCCTGACGCACCGCCGACCCGCTTCGGCCTCTCGATGGTCGATTTCATGACGGGGCAGATGCTGGCAACGGCAACCCTTGCCGGCATCTTGGCGGCGCGCGCAACCGGTGTCGGCGGCGACTATGATGTGGCCTTGCTCGAAGCCGCGCTGCACCAGACCAGCTACCCCGCCTCCTGGTACTTGAATGCGGGCTACGAGACGGGCCGGGCGCCGCGCTCTGCCCACCCCTCGGTCACGCCGTCGCAGCTGTTCCGGACGGCCGACGGCTGGCTGTTCGTGATGGCCCAGCTGCCAAAATTCTGGGAGCGGCTGACGGAGGCCATTGCCGCGCCGGAACTCAAGTCCGATCCGCGCTTTCAGACCATGGCAGACCGCCTCAAGAACCGCCCGGCGCTGACCGAAATCCTCGATTCCATCTTCATGACAAGGCCAACGGCGGAATGGGTCGATGCGCTCGGTGGCCTTTGCCCGGTTGCACCTGTGCACAATCTTGCACAAGCACTTGACAGCGCCTTTGTCCGCGTGCGCGGGATGGTGCAGCACGTGCCCCACCCCGACCGGCCAGACATGCGGGCACTGGCGAGCCCCATCCTCGTCAACGGTGAGCGGTTGCCGGCACGCCATGCTCCCAAGCTTGGGGCAGATACAGAAGCGCTTCTTGCCGAAATCGGCTTTGGTGAAGGCGACGTCAAAGCGCTGCGCGCAAAGGGGGTGGTGTGAGCGGCAAGCTTGCCGGAATCCGGGTGGTGGATCTGTCGATGTTCCTGCCCGGCCCGATGCTCACCCGGATGCTCGCCGACCATGGTGCCGAAGTCGTGAAGGTGGAGCCGCCGGGAGGCGATCCGGCCCGCGCCATGGGCCCCTTTGAAGCTGGCAGGAGCTTCTGGTTCCACACGCTCAACCATGGCAAGCGCTGCCTGACGCTCGACCTCAAGACGGAGCCGGGCAAGGAAGCACTGTGGGAGCTTCTCGAAGGCGCCGATGTTCTGGTGGAAGGCTTTCGTCCCGGTGTGATGGCGCGGCTGGGGTTTGGCTACCCGAAAGTTGCCGCGCGCAACCCGCGCCTCGTCTACTGCTCGCTTTCGGCCTTCGGGCAGGAGGGCGTGCTTTCTGGCCATCCCGCCCATGATCTTGGTGCCTGGGCCTTGTCTGGCGCGCTTTCGGTCAATGATGGCGCAGACGGCGTGCCCGTGGTGCCAGGGCTTCCTGCCTCTGACATGGCGGCGGGGCTCACGGGGTGTGCTGCTGTGCTGATGGCGCTCATCGGCCGCGCGCGAACCGGCCGTGGCGATTTCATCGACTTGTCGATGTTTGGAAGCCTTCTTCCCTGGACTGCCCATATCGCTGGCGAGGCCGTGGTGGAGGGGCGGCCCGTTGTCTCGTCCAGCCAGCGCTCGCTTGGCGGACACGGCTTCTACAATGTCTATCGCTGTGCCGACGGGCGCTACGTGGTGCTTTGCGGGCGCGAACCGAAGTTTGCGGCAAACCTGCTTGAGGCGTTGGGCCGGCCCGATCTCGTCGCCGTTGCCGCCGAGGAGGCAGGGCCAGCACATGCGCCGCTCATCGCTTTTCTTCGCGCGACCTTCGCAACCCGGAGTCGGGACGAATGGGTGGCCTGGTTTGCGGGCCGAGACGTCGCCTTTGCGCCCGTGCTCGACCTGGCTGAGGCAATGCGCCAACCAGCCGTGGTGGACGAAGGGCTGCTGGTCTTCGAAGACGGCGCCCACCGCTTCGCCTCGGCCATCCGCTTCCGGGGCTGAGCTGGCACAACCCGGCGCTGGCGCGACAAGGCGCGCATCAGACGGGCTTGCACCCGCGCCCAGGCAGCGGCAACGGAGGAGGAGAGGAGTTCCGCCCATGCTCGATACCAGCCGCCGCATCGCTTTCGATGAAAACCATGAGGCTTTCCGTCAGCAGGTGCGGAAATTCTTCGCCAAGGAATTGGTCCCCAACCTCGACCGCTGGGAAGCGGAAGGCATCGTTGACCGCAACTTCTGGCGCAAATGCGGGGAGGCGGGAATCCTCTGCCCCAATGTGCCTGAGCAATATGGCGGGCTGGGGCTCGATTTTGGCTACAACAGCGTTATCGACGAGGAATTGGCCTATCTTGGCTCCTCAGCCGGCATTACGCTCCAGAATGACATCACTGCTGAATATTTTGTTGCCTATGGCTCAGATGAGCAGAAGGCGAGATATTTGCCCAAGATGATCGCGGGGGAATGCATCACAGCGATTGCGATGACCGAGCCTGGCGCTGGCTCCGACCTCCAGGGGATTCGCACCACCGCCCGGCGTGACGGCAATCATTATGTGCTCAATGGCTCCAAGACCTACATAACCAATGGCCAGAATGCCGATGTCGTCATCGTGGTGGCGAAGACTGACCCGGAGAAGGGCGCCAAGGGGACCAGCCTCATCCTGGTCGATGCCGACACGCCCGGCTTCAGCCGGGGGCGCAACCTCGACAAGATCGGCCAGCATTCAGCTGACACGTCCGAGCTCTTCTTCGAGGACTGCCGCGTGCCGATCACCAATTGCCTTGGCGAGGAGAACAAGGGCTTCATCTATCTCATGAGCCAGCTGCCGCAGGAGCGGCTTTCGATCGCCTGTTCGGCGATGGGGGGCGCGCAGCGGGCGTTCGATGAGGCGGTTGCCTTCACCAAGGAAAGGAAGGCGTTTGGCAAGACTGTCTTCGACTTCCAGAACACGCGCTTCACGCTGGCCGAACTCAAGGCCAAGCTGCAGGCTGGCTGGGCGCATCTCGACTGGGCCCTCATGCGGCACATGGCGGGCCGGCTCGATGCCTATGAGGGTGCAGCCGCCAAGCTGTTTTCAACCGAGCTGCAGTGGGAAGTGGTCGATGCCTGTCTTCAGCTTCACGGCGGCGCTGGCTACATGAACGAATATCCGATCGCCCGGCTGTGGCGGGATGCGCGCGTGCAGCGTATCTACGGCGGCACGAGCGAAATCATGAAGGAACTGGTGGGCCGCAGCCTTTGAGCGGCGCCTCTTTGTTCAGGAGTTGGACATGACGGTGCTGCGGTCAATCTGGCGCTTCCTTTTGGGAGTGAAAGATGCGCTCGTCCTCCTTTTCCTGCTGCTGTTTTTCGTGGCCCTGTGGGGTGTGCTGGCGACCCGCGCGCCAGTGGTGAAAGTGCCTGATGGCAGCGCCCTCATCGTTGCGCTCGAGGGCACGCTCGTCGACCAGGCGACGCCGGTTTCCGCGCTTGCTGCGCTCGACAGCGGCCGCCTGGCCGAGTCGGAAGCCCGCGACGTAATCCGCGCCATTGATCTTGCTGCCAAGGACGAGCGCATCAAGGCGCTGGTCCTTGACCTTGACATGTTTCTGGGCGGCGGGCTTGCCAATCTCGAGGGCGTTGGCAAGGCGATCTTGCGCTTCCGCGCGGAAAAAAAGCCAGTCTTTGCCTATGCAACAGCCTATGGCGATGATGGCTGGTTTCTTGCTGCCCATGCCGATGAGACCTGGCTCAACCCCAATGGCGCCGTGCTGCTGACAGGCCCGGGCGGGACGGGCCTCTATCTCAAGGGGGCGCTCGACAAGCTGAAGGTCGATGTCGAGGTGTTCCGGGTGGGCACGTTCAAGAGCGCAATCGAGCCCTTCACCCGATCGCAAGCATCCCCCGAGGCGCGCGCTGCCGACCAGATGCTCGCCGATGATCTGTGGGCAGCCTACCAGGCGGGCATCCGCCGCGCCCGGCCGGACTTTGATGTGAAGGCCGCAGTTGAGAGCATGCCGGCCCGAGTCTCCGGCCTCAATTCCGACCTTGCAACCCTCGCCAGGGAGATGGGCTTCGTGAACCGGATCGGCTCCAGGCTCGCGTTCATTGCCCGTGTGCGGGAAGTGGTGGGCGCTGGCGACAAGGCTCCTGACCGTTCGGACACGCTCAACGCAATCGACTTCCTGGGCTATCTTGCCGCTGCCGGCGAGGAAGGAGCGAAAGGCGATGTGGTTGCGCTCGTGCATGCCGCTGGCCCCATCGTCGATGGCGAGGCAAGCGAAGGCCAGTCTGGTGGCGACAGTGTCAGCACCCTTATCGAGGAGGCAGCCGCCGACAGCCGGGTAAAGGCGATTGTGCTACGGATCGACTCGCCCGGCGGCTCAGCAACGGCGTCTGACGTCATTCGCGACTCACTCATGGCAGCACGCGCAAAGGGCAAGCCCGTGGTTGCGAGCATGGGCCCGGTCGCAGCTTCAGGCGGCTACTGGATTGCCACTGGGGCGGAGCGCATCTTTGCTGAGCCCTCGACGGTCACGGGCTCGATCGGCGTGTTCGGCCTGATCCCGACCTTTGGGCGGACGCTTGCTGATCTTGGCATCACTTCCGACGGAGTCGGCACGACGCCCTATTCGCGCCAGCCCAACTTCATCGATGGCTTGAACGAGCCGACGCGCACACTCATCCAGACGAGCGTGGAGAGCATCTACCGGCGCTTTCTCACTCTCGTTGCCGAAGCGCGCAAGCTCGACCCGGCAGAAGTGGCGCCGATTGCCGAGGGCCGGGTATGGTCGGGCCAGCGGGCACTTGCGCTGAAGCTGGTGGACAGCCTTGGCGGGCTTGACGCAGCAGTGGCCGAGGCCGGCAAGCTTGGCGGCATTGAAGGGGTGCCGCAGCTGCGGCCGTTCCGCCAGCCTCGGCCCTGGTTCGAAGCGCTGATCACCCAGGGCAAGTTCACCCGCTCAGCGCCCAGGGTCGATGCCCTTGGGCGGCTCGTGTTCGCCGAGCGGCTGCAGGCCGCCGGTGCGCTTGCAGCCACGCTTCATGCCATGCGCGGGCCGACCATCCAGACCGCCTGCCTGGCCTGCGCTGGGTTTCGCCCGGTTGCTGCACCACAGTGGCAGAGTGCCGAGCGGCTGGTCGCGGTCGCAAGCGCGCGCTCCCGATGATGCTGCCCGCTCAACGGCAGGTCGCAATCAGCACAATGCCGAAGTCTTCTGGCCGAGGGCATGCACCCGGGCATCCAGCGCATGCACCCTTCCCTCCTTGGGCGCGATGAGGCAGCATGATCGCCATGGGCATTCGCGAACAGCTGGCACGCGAAATCCGGCGCCCGTTTCTTGAACCCGGGAGCGCGCGGCCGGCAGTGGTCCCGGCGCCGTTCGACCAGCGGCTGCTGCCGAAAGACTCCCCCTGTTTTGAGGTCCATGCCGATGTGACGACCATGATGATCGGCGGGATCGCCTCGCTCCTGCTCCAGATGCTGCATCCCAAGGCGCTTGCGGGTGTATGGGACCATTCCGACTTCCGCCGCGACATGGGCGGCCGGCTGCGGCGCACGGCAGCCTTCATCGCTGTTACCACCTTCGGCCCGCGGACGCAGGCGGAAGCTGCGATTGCCCGAGTCCAGCGTATCCACGCCAGTGTCAGCGGTGTGCTTCCCGACGGCACGCCGTATCGCGCTGATGATCCGGAAACCCTCGCCTTTGTCGGTGCTGTCGAAGCGCTTGCCTTTCTGAAGGCCTGGCGCCGCTACCGCGAGCCTCTCATGAGCGCTGCAGCGCAAGAGCGCTATATGGCGGACATGGCTTTGATCAGCCGCATGCTGGGCGCTGACCCAATGCCGGGAACCAAGGCCGGTGCTGAAGCCCTCATCCGCCGGACACGCCCGCATTTGCGCGCCGACTCCCGCACCCGGGAAGTGTGTCGCCTGCTTCTGACTGCCCCGCCGCCCTCGCCGGCAATGGCACCAGCGCACCGGCTGATTCGGGAGGCAGCAATCGATCTCCTGCCGCCATGGGCGCGCACCATGCACGGCTTGCGCTCGGCCGGGCCAGCAGCGCCTTTGGTCCGCGCCGGCGCAGGCGGAATGGGCGCCCTGGTCCGCTGGGCACTCAAGCCTCCCCGCACTCCGGTTGACCGTGCTCTCGCCACCCGCTAGGCCCGAGCCGCAACTGTGGATTTTCGCGTGACCCTCAGACCCGTTGCTCTCGCCTTGGCCCTCATGTGGAGCCTGCCCGCCCTTTCCCAGGCGGCAGGAGCTGGGCCTGCGGGGCCGGCGAGCATGCCAAGCTCGCTTGCCAACCCGCAGACTGCAGGGCTCAAGCACAAGCTTGCCGTAGGCCGGTTCTCCAACGAAACCCTGTATGGCCAGACCTTCTTTCGGGATCAGAATCTCGACCCGCTCGGCAAGCAGGCCGCCGACATCTTGATGGCCTATCTTGCCAAGACCGGCCGCTTCCTTGTCCTTGAGCGGCCGGATCTTGCGCGAGTGACGGGCGAGCAGGCTGTCGCTGGTACCAGCAACCGGGCGCTGGTTGGCGCAGATGCGCTCATTATCGGCTCCATTGTCGAGTTCGGCCGCACCGAGGATGGCAAGCGCGGCTTTCTCAACAAGGCGCGTGAGCAGCGCGCCCATGCCAAAGTCGCAGTCCGCCTGGTGGATGTTCGAACTGGCCACGTTTTCCATTCCGTGACTGGCCAAGGCGAAGCGACTACCCAGACTCGAACCGTGCTAGGCATCGGGAGCACGGCCAGCTTCGATGGCACTTTGACGGACAAGGCCCTCTCGGTTGCTGTCGAGGACATGCTCGATGAACTTGTCAACACGCTGTCGGCACGGCCCTGGCGCTCGGACATTCTGGCAGTTGAAGGCGGGCAGGTCTTTGTGGCTGGCGGCTCTCGCCAGGGTCTGCGCCCTGGTGACCGGCTGAAGGTAATGCGGGCCAGCCGCTCAGTGAGGAGCGCGCAAACCGGTTTTGACATTCCGCTCCCGCCCACCGAAGTTGCAACGCTTGAGATCCTTTCCTTCTTTGGCGACAGCGAGACCTCGGAAGGGTCGATTGCCCGTGTCGTCTCTGGAGCCCTGCCGCCCGGGGACATGGGCAGCCTGTTCGTGACCATTGGCTAACGGCACAACCCGATGCGCCTATCCGCCATCCTCGTCTTAGCCCTCGTCCTTGCCGGCTGTGGTGCCAGCCCACGCTATGAGACTCGCCGGCCAGACCCCGTGTCTGCCCTCGTCATCGGCACGACGCTTCCTGGAACCGAAGTGTGGGTCGATGGCACGTTGCGCGGGAAGAGCGGCACCAAAGCTCTTGAAATCCCGGTTCCAGACGGCACGCGTGAAGTTCGCCTGGTTGCCCCTGGCGGCCGCGAGACGCGCCTGACCGCCTTCATCCAGAGCGGATCCCGCCGCATGATCGACCCAGCCCAGGCCTTTGCCCGGTGATCCGGGCCGTTGCGCTTGGCCTTGCCCTTGGCGCTGCTGCTTGCGCCACCCCGGAGAGCCTTTACCACTGGGGCAATTACAACCGCATCGCGCTCCTTGAGGCGCGCGGCAGCCTGAGTGATCGCGAATATGCCGAGGCGCTCCTTGCGATCATCTCCGCGGCCGAAGCCAAGAACAAGGTGCCCCCTGGACTCTATGCCGAATATGGCTTTGCACTCCTCGCCCTTGGCAATCGCGCCAGCGCTGCGGATTGGTTCGGCAAGGAACGCGCGAAATGGCCGGAGTCGGCTGTCTTCATGGACCGGCTGATCGCTGTTGCGATGGGAGATGTATCGCCAGCCCCGCTGAGCGCTCGACAGCCTGCAGCCCCGGGAGCACCCCCCCAAAAGGCCACCCCCGCCGCCCCTCCCGGCAAGCGCTGAGGACACCCGCATGCGCACCCTCCCGGCCACGCTTCTTGCGCTCCTTGCCTCGGCGTGTGCAACCGCCCCTCCCGGCAAGGACTACAGCGCCTTTCGCCAGGCGAACCCGCGCTCGATCCTGGTGGTGCCAGTCATCAACCACACCAACGAGGTGGAAGCCGGCAGCCTGTTTTTGACCACGCTCACCGTGCCGCTGGCAGAGCGCGGCTATTATGTGTTTCCCGTCACTGCCAGCCGCAAGCTGATGGAGCAAAGCGGCCTTGCCGACCCGGGACTGGTTCACCGCTCGCCGACTTCAAAGCTCGCAAGCCTCTTCAGCGCCGACTCCGTCCTCTATGTCGAGATCAACAAGTGGGAAGCGAACTACGCCCTTTTCTCCTCCGGAATTACGGTTGGCTTCGTCTACACCCTCAAAGACGGACGGTCGGATGCACTTCTCTGGCAGGATGAGAAGACCGTCTTCATCCAGACCAGCAGATCAACCGGCAATATCCTTGGTGACCTGGTTGCTGCAGCCATCACGGCAGCGAGCGACAATGCCCGCGCCGACTATACGCCTGTTGCCAACATGGCGAATATGCAGGCGCTCACCACGCCGGGCCAAGGCCTGCCTTTCGGACCCTATTCCCCCAAGGCCGTCGAGAACGCCAAGCTCTTTCCGTCATCAGGGAGTGGCCGCGTGTCCAATGCCAGCACGCCAACGCTCGCATGGCCGGAAGCTTCCTTACCCAGCGCGGGTGCAAGCTCGCCGGTGCCAAAGGGCACGCCCTCGCCCTGAGGCCGCGTGCCTCACAAACGAGTCTCGTCCTCCATGCACGCCCTGGCATGCACGCCCTGGGCGCCCAGCCCGGCAATCCCCCGGGGCGACCCACTCGTGCAGAGGGCGGCGTAGTGGGCAAGGCCCTGGCCGGCTTTACATGTTGGGATAATTGGGCCCGCCGCCACCTTCAGGCGCTACCCAGGTGATATTCTGGGTGGGATCCTTGATGTCGCACGTCTTGCAGTGGACGCAGTTCTGGGCGTTGATCTGGAAGCGTGGACCCTCGGCGGAGTTCACCACCTCATAGACCCCTGCCGGGCAATAGCGCTGGGCGGGCTCATCATAGAGTGGCAGGTTATAGGCAATCGGCCGGTCCGGGTCGGCAAGCTTCAGGTGGACTGGCTGATCCTCCTCGTGGTTGGTGGCCGACAGGAAGACGGAGGAAAGCTTGTCGAAACTGAAAACGCCGTCGGGCTTCGGATAGTCGATGGGAACAAAATGGCTCTTGGGCATGAGCTGCTCATGGTCGGGCTCGTGCTGGAGCGTGAACGGCATGCGGATGCCGAAATGCTCAAGCCACATGGTAAGCCCGGCCAGAAGCGTGCCCAAGGCCGAGCCGAATTTGGCGACCAACGGCTCGGTATTGCGCACAAGGCGAAGCTCTTTTTCCACCCAGCTTGCGGCATAGGCCGCCTCATAGGCGGCAAGCGTGTCGCTCTGACGCTGGGAAGAAATGGCGTCCACCACCGCCTCAGCGGCCATCATGCCCGACTTCATGGCCGTGTGCGTGCCCTTGATCCGGGGCACGTTCACGAAGCCAGCCGCACAGCCGATGAGGGCGCCGCCAGGGAATGCAAGCTTCGGCACTGCCTGCCAGCCGCCCTCATTGATGGCGCGCGCGCCATAGGCAACACGGCGGCCGCCTTCCAGCATTGCCCGGATGGCCGGGTGGGTCTTCCAGCGCTGGAACTCGTCGAACGGGGAAAGATAAGGGTTGCGGTAGTTGAGCGCGACCACAAAGCCGAGGGCGATTTGACGGTTCGCCTGGTGATAGAGGAAGCCACCGCCCCAGGCGTCGTTTAGGGGCCAGCCCTGGGAATGGATGACCATGCCGGGCACATGCTTTTCCTCCGGCACATCCCACAGCTCCTTGAAGCCGATGCCGTAGACTTGCGGGCTCTTCCCTTCGCGCAAGCCGAAACGGCGGATGAGCTGCTTGGAAAGGTGGCCACGCGCGCCCTCGGCAAACAGCGTATATTTGGCGTGGAGCTCGAGCCCCGGCTGATAATTGGGTCCATGGCTGCCATCGCGGCGGACGCCCATGTCGCCAGTCGCGACACCCTTGACCGCGCCATCCTCGTGAAACAGGAGTTCAGCGGCAGCAAAGCCCGGGAAGATCTCGACTCCGAGCGCTTCCGCCTTGCCAGCAAGCCAGCGGCAGAGATTGCCGAGCGAGCCCGTGTATGTACCCTTGTTGCGCATGAAGGGCGGGATGAGCGCATGGGGAAATTCGAACTTGCCCGATTTGGTGAGAATCCAGTGATGGTTGGATGTGACAGGACAGTCCGCGAGCGGGCAGCCGTCATGTCGCCAGTCAGGCAGAAGCTCATCGAGCGCCTTCGGGTCAATAACGGCGCCCGAGAGGATGTGGGCGCCAATCTCCGAGCCCTTCTCAAGTACGCAGACCGAAAGATCGAGACCCTTTGCTGCTGCTGCCTGTTTGGCGCGGATCGCCGCAGCAAGCCCAGCCGGCCCTCCGCCGACGATGACAAGATCATAGGGCATCGCCTCGCGAGTCACGCACCTCTCCTCAGCCACGGCTGGCGGCCACCGTTTGTCGCATCGCCGCCGACACTCACCGTGCGCGACCTAAAGGCCCATTGACCCCTGAGGCAAGCCTCGAAACTGTCACAGCCATGAACGCAAGGGAGGGCCTGCTGCCGGCGGACCATCATGAGGCCCGGGCGTCAACCGTCCGGGCAGTGCTTGAATGGTGGGCGCTCGCCGGAGTGGACACGCCGGTCGCTGCCCGGCCGCGAAGCTGGCTCCTCGCTGACCCGCCCGGCACCCTGCAAAGGGCAAAGCCCCCACGCCCCGCCCCGCGAGTGCCGGAGAGCAGGGACGATTTCGCCCGCTTCCAAAGCGTTGCCGACTTCCACGCCTATGCCCGGAAACGCTGGCCCGGTGCCCCCCTGTTCGACGGCGTGGCGGAGGGCGGGATTGTCGTTGTGGGCGAAGCGCCGAGTGCCGCCGATCTTGAGACGGGCCGCCCCTTCACAGGCCCAGCGGGCATGCTGCTTGATCGCATGCTCGACTCAATCGGCCTCAACCGGCAGCGCTGTGGCATCACGCTGGTTGCACCGCTTCGCCCGGCCCCTGGCCCCCCCCGGCCCGAGGATATCGAAGCGGACCTGCCGTTCACGAAGGCCCACCTGCGGCTGCTCGCGCCACGTGCAATCCTGCTGCTTGGCGCCACGGCCGCGCGCGTGCTGACGGGCGAGGCAGCCCCCATTTCGGCGCTGCGCGGCCGCCCGCAGCAAGTGGTTGTGGGCGGCTGCACGGCGCTGGCACTTGCGACGTTCAATCCCGCCTATCTGCTCCGCCGGCCAGAAGACAAGAAATTGGCCTGGGCGGATCTCCTTGCTTTCCGCGCCCTCCTTGCCGAGAAGGGGCTGGCATGAAGTGGACTCTTGCCATCGCCATGGCCCTTGCCGGGACTGCAGCGCTCGCCCAGAGTGCGGACCCGTCAGACCAAGGCGCGCCTCCCGCCAGCGTTGAAGAGGAAATCCCGACGCTCGTGGTCACCGGGCTGCGGCCGGCCGACATGCGCGTGCCAGCGCAGCTCAGTACGGCAAGCCGTGCGGCCTATCGGCAGATCTTCCGTGACATTGCCGCCGGACGGCTTGCCCACGCCGCGGCCAGCCTGTCTGCAATGCCACGCGGCATCCTCCACCCAACCGCGGAGTCGCAGATTCTGCTGCGGCGCGGCGCAGGGGCTGGCCGAGAAGCCTTGATCGCCTGGCTTGAAGCCAATCCAGACGCGCCCCAGGCGCGCGATATCGCAGCACTTGCCCGGCGGGCAGGCGCTCTCGACCTGCCGCCGATTGCAAGCGAGCGGGCGCTGGTGCCAGTGCGCCTGACCCCTTCCATGGGGCCGCGCAGCGTGCGCGGCGAGCGCGACATCGACATCCTGTTCAGCAACAGCGCCCGAGCTGCGCTCAGCCGCAATCAGGGCAGCGAAATCAACATGTTGCTCGATCGTTATGGACCGGAGCTCACGTCTGCGGTCAAGAGCGAGTGGGCAGCGCGCGGCGCCTGGGATCTCTACATTGCGCTCGACGATGCGGGCGCGCGGGCGCTTGCAGTGCGCGCTGCTGATGGCACTGGAGACTGGGCCGCGTTCGGCAACTGGGTCGCTGGGCTTGCCTCCTTCCGGATGCAGGACTGTGCTGCCGCTGCCCGCCATTTTGACGCCATTGGCCGTCAATATGCCAATGACGAGCTGCGCGCGTCCGGCGCCTTTTGGGCGGCGCGGGCGCATGTGCGCTGCGGCCGGCCCGAGCTCGTCACTGAGCGTCTGAAGGTGGCAGCCTCTGCCGACCCGACCGGCTTCTATGGCCTTCTTGCAACACGGCTTCTTGGTTTGCGGCCGGCCTTCGACTGGCGCGAGCCGGATTTCATCACTGCCGACTGGACCACGCTTTCCAGCCTTCCCGGTGCCAGACGGTCGGTTGCGCTGATGGAAGTGGGCGAGATCGGCCTTGCCGACCGCGAGCTTCGCCATCTCGCCCGCACGGCGGACAGCCAGTTCTACGAGCCACTTTTGCGGCTGGCGGCGCGACTTGACTTGCCTGCCACGCAATATTGGCTTGCGGCCAACCCGCCAGCAGGAATGAAGGCGCCGATGGCGGCGCGCTTCCCCACCCCCGACTGGCGCCCCGTCAATGGCTGGCGCGTTGATCGCAACCTTGTCTTTGCCCATGCGCTGCAGGAATCGCGCTTCATCACCACGGCGCGATCACCAGCTGGCGCGCGCGGCGTCATGCAGCTGATGCCGGGCACTGCCCGCGAGCTCTCGCGCGTGCTGGTGCTGCCGGCCTCAGATGCCCATCTTGCTGACCCGAGCTTCAATGTCGAGTTCGGCCAGGCCTATCTTGAGATGCTGCGCGATCATCCTGCCACGGCCGGCCTTCTGCCCAAGGTCATTGCTGCCTATAATGCGGGTCCGGGTTCGGTTGGGCGCTGGAACACGGGCCAGCTCCGCGACAACAACGATGTGCTGCTCTTTATCGAATCGATCCCGTTCCGCGAGACGCGGCACTATGTTGAGGTCGTGCTGCGCAACTACTGGCTCTATGAAATGAAGGCGGAAGCCGAAGGCCGGCCAGTTGCCGCCTCGAGCCTGTCGGCGATCGCTGCCAATCTTTGGCCGCGCTTCCCGGGGCTTCCCGGCGTTGCTGCCGTTCCCTTCCCCGGCGCTCCCGTCTTCGACCGCTGATGCCGATTGATCCGGCGCGCCCGTTCCTGCCAGTCAGGATCGCAGTTCTGACCGTGTCTGACAGCCGCGATCTTGCAAGCGACAAAAGCGGCGACCTGCTGGTTGCGCGGCTGACGGCCGCCGGCCATATCCTGGCCGCGCGAGCGCTTGTCAGGGACGAAGTGCCGGCAATTGTTCGGGCGCTTACGGCATGGATCGATGACCCCACCGTCGACTGCATCATTTCAACTGGCGGGACTGGGGTGACCGGGCGCGATGTCACACCTGAGGCGCTCGAACACGTGTGCGAGAAGCAGATCCCCGGTTTTGGCGAACTGTTCCGCTACCTCTCGTTCCAGACCATCGGCACTTCGACCATTCAGTCCCGCGCGGCTGCCGGAGTGGCCAGGGGCACCTATATCTTCGCCCTGCCTGGCTCGTCTGGCGCTGTCCGCGACGGCTGGGACGGGATTCTGGCCTCGCAGCTCGACAATCGCCACCGGCCCTGCAATTTCGTCGAGCTGATGCCGCGCCTGCGCGAGGGCGAGGCGCCAAGGTGATCTACATCGCGCTCAACATCTGGCCGATATTTGCTGCGACCGCGGCCGGGCTGGTGGCCGGGCTGTTGCTGCTGCGGCTGCTTGGCACCGCCCTTCCGGCCTGGCCTCGAGCCGGGATTGCGCTGGTGGCCGAGGCCTGGCTTGCCGCCATTTTGGCAGGTGCACTCATTCTCGCGCCTGATGAGGCGCCAGCCAAGGTGATGGCGCTGTTGACCCCTGTCGTCATCTGGGCGGGGTTCGTGCTGCCTGCCATTGTTTCGACCCACTTGCTGCGCGGCCTCGGCGGGCGGCTCGCCATCGCCGATTCCTGCCACTGGCTTCTTGTCATGGTGGTGCAGGCGGTGGTGCTCGATGCCATCGGCCTGGTGCCGCCGCCGCGTTGAAGCGGCTGGCGCGAGCGGATTTCAAACGCTAGGCGGCGCCCATGCTCAAGGTCTATCGCGCAGGTGCGCTTGGCGGGATTGCCATCGGCGCCGACTCCGCTCCCGAGATGCTGGAGGGCGCCGTGTGGATCGATGTCGCCGACCCGCTCGCCTGGGAAGGGCCCTTGCTGCGCGAAGCGACCGGGATCGAGCTGCCAAGCCGGGCCGACATGGTCGAGATCGAGGCATCAAGCCGGATCTTCCGCGAAGGTGATGCGAGCTTCATGACCGTGCTGCTGGTGGTCGGGATCGACAGCGATAACCCGACCTCGGTACCGGTCTCCTTCATCCTGACCCCGGAGCGGCTGGTAACCGTGCGCTACTCAGACCCACAGCCGTTCCGCAGTTTTGCCGGTTTCTGCGAGAAATCGGGTGTGCCGGGGACTCCGTTTGAGATCCTGACCCGGCTGCTCGACAATATTGTTGATCGCACAGCCGACATCCTCGAGCGGATGGCAACCGAGATCGACAGCCTCAACGGCACGGTCTTTGCGCTGCGCACGCCTTCGGGGCGGCGGCTTTCCACCGATGACCTCACCATCATCTTGCGCCGGATCGGCCAAGTGAACTTCGTTCTCAACAAAGTGCATGATTCGCTGCAGACGCTCATGCGGATGTCGAGCTTCCTTGCGGTACCGTCGCGGGAGCCGGAGCTGCGACAGGAGAAGCAGATCCGCGAGGAGCTGAAGTCGGTAGCGCGCGACATTGCCTCGCTCGACCAGAATGCCTCCTATCTTTCTGCCAATGTCGGCTTCCTGCTTGATGCAGCGCTGGGCCGGATCTCGATCGAACAGAACGCCATTATCAAAATCTTCTCGGTGGGAGCAGTCGTGTTCCTGCCCCCCACCTTGGTTGCCTCGATCTATGGCATGAATTTCACCTACATGCCGGAGCTGGAATGGAAGCTCGGCTACGCTTGGGCCATTGGGCTCATGGTGCTGGCAGCAGTCGTCCCCTATCTGTGGTTCAAGCGCAAGGGCTGGCTCTAGAGCGGCTTGCAGGGCGCTTTGTTCCTGCTATGTTCCATTTATGGCCCGTCGTGGTGCGACTGGAAATTCCCTGTCTGTCCGCTTCAAGGACCCAGAGCGTGCGCTTGCGGGCGACTATTTGGACTGGCTCAAGGCGGCTGGTGAAGAGCAGCCGCGCAAGACCGAAGTCACCATCGAGCGGCCGCGCACGGCGATTACGCGCAACGACAGCCCCGATATTCCTTTTGACGTGAGCTTCAACGCCTATCGCGGCTGCGAGCATGGCTGCATCTATTGTTTCGCCCGCCCCACCCACGCCTTCCATGGGCTATCACCGGGGCTCGACTTTGAAAGCCGGCTGTTTGCCAAGCCAGATGGCCCAGCGCTCTTGCGCAAGGAATTCGCCCGGCCCGGCTATCGCCCGCGGCCGCTTGCGCTTGGCACCAACACTGACCCCTATCAGCCGATCGAGGGCCGGTTCCGGATTACGCGTGCAGTGCTCGAACTGTGCTGCGAGACTCGCCATCCGCTCTCAGTGACGACCAAGTCAGCGCGCATCCTCGACGACCTGCCGCTTTTTGCCGAGCTGGCGAAGCATGGCCTTGCGATGGCGATGCTCTCGGTCACAACCCTTGACCCGGCACTGGCACGCGTGATGGAGCCGCGCGCGGCAGCGCCCCATCGGCGCTTGGCGGCAATCCGCGCGCTTGCGGCCGCAGGTGTTCCCGTCGCCGTTTCTGCCTCGCCAATGATCCCGGGTCTCAACGACCATGAGCTGGAAGCAATCGTTGATGCAGCAGCTGCGGCCGGAGCTTGCGCCGCGGCTGCCATGCCGGTGCGGCTGCCGCATGAAGTGGCGCCGCTCTTTGAAGCCTGGCTCAAGCATCATCGGCCAGACCGTGCCGAGCGGGTCATGGGCGCGATTCGGGCCATGCGCGGGGGCCGGCTCAATGACCCGCGGTTTGGGAGCAGGCTCCGGGGAGAGGGGCCGTGGGCCGAGCTCCTTGCTGCGCGCCTTGCCCGGCTGCGGCGTGTCCACGGCCTTGGGGCGCGTAGCTGGAACCTGCGGACCGACCTGTTCCGGCCGCCGGCAGACGCACGCCAGCTCCGCCTGTTCTAGCGGCTGCGTTCAGAGCACGGCGTCGCCGACGAAGGGGTTGGTCTCGCGTTCACGGCCGAAGGTCGAGACCGGGCCATGGCCAGGGATGAAGACAGTGTCATTGCCAAGCGGCCAGAGCCGGCTGGTGATGCTGCGGACCAGGGTTGCGAAATCGCCCTTTGGAAAGTCGGTGCGGCCGACCGAGCCTTGGAAGAGCACATCGCCCACGATTGCGAGCTTGGAGGGCGGATGGTGGAACACGACATGGCCTGGCGTGTGGCCGGGGCAGTGATAGACATCGAGGACGAGGTTGCCGACGGTCACTTGGTCGCCATCATAGAGCCAGCGGTCGGGCTCGAAGGCTTCAGCGCCTGGGACGCCATATTGGGCCCCCACTGCCGGGTTGAGCTCGATCCAGAAGCGATCATCCGGGTGGGGACCCTCGATCGGCACGCCGAGGCGGCGGGCAAGCACACCGGTCTGGCCGCAATGGTCGATGTGACCGTGGGTGACCAGCAGTTTTTCAATGGTGACGCCCTTCTCGCGCGCGACTGCAAGAAGCCGGTCGAGATCGCCGCCAGGGTCGGTGAAGGCACCCCGCATGGTCTTGGTGCACCACAGAAGAGTCGCATTCTGCTGGAGCGGCGTGACCGGCACGATGACGGCCTGGAGCGGGGGCGTTGACATGCCGCGCATGTGGGGCTTCCGGCCGGCGGCGTCCACCCCGGCGTTTCGATGCGGCTTTTTTTGCTGGCATGGCTCGGGCATGGACGGGGCATGCGCCCCCCTGACCCGGACACTCCGGCCGCTGTGGTTCCCACGACCACTGCCGATCTTTCGAGCCTTTACCGTTTCCTGCCCTATCTCTGGCCAGCCGGACGCCCCGACCTCAAGGCCAGGGTGGTGGCCGCGCTCTTGCTGGTGGTGGCAGGAAAGGCGGTGCTGCTGTCGATGCCATTTGCGCTCAAGGCGATCATCGATGGCATGGCGGAGGCGCCAGCACGCAACGAGGTTGCCACGCTCGTGCTCGGCCTGGTTGCCGCCTATGCGCTCGCCCGGCTGGGTGCGACGTTTTTTGACAATCTGCGCAATGTCGTTTTCGAGCGGGTTGGGCAAGAGGCTTGGCTCACGCTTGCGCTTGAAGTGTTCCGCCATCTCCACGCCTTGTCGCTGCGCTTCCATCTCGAGCGGCGCACGGGTTCGCTCGCCAAGGTGATCGAGCGCGGGACCAAGTCGATCGACACCATGCTCTATCTTCTTTTGTTCAGCCTGGCGCCCGTCATCATTGAGCTGGTCGCAGTTGCTGCCATCTTTGCCATACGGATCGGGCCTTTGCTTGCCGTTGCAACGCTCGCCATGGTTGGACTCTATGGTGTCTACACCTGGAAGGTGACAGCGTGGCGGACGGAGCTCCGGCGCCGCTCAATCGAGCTCGACGGCGAGACGTCGGGCCGGGCAGTCGACAGCCTGCTCAACTTCGAGACAGTCAAATATTTCAATGCCGAGGAGCGTGAGGCGGCCTCTTATGCGAAATTGAGCCGGGCCTACGCTGAAGCAGCGCTCAAGACCGAAAATTCGCTCGCCGTCCTCAACATCGGCCAGGCGGCGATCACGACGCTGATGCTCGGCGGGGCCATGGCCTGGACTGTCATTGGCTGGCGCGATGGCCGCTTCACGGCTGGAGACATTATTTTGGTGCAGACGCTGCTGCTGCAGCTGTTCCGGCCGCTCGATGTCCTCGGCATGGTCTACCGCGAAGTGCGACAGGGCCTCATCGACATGGCGGCCATGTTCCAGCTTCTTGATACGCCAGCGGAAGTGACGGACGCACCCGGGGCCCCGGCGCTCAGGGTATCCCGCGGCGAAGTGGTCTTCGAGAATGTCCGCTTCAGCTATGGACCAGAGCGGGCCATCCTCAGAGGAGTGAGCTTCACTGCGTCCCCGGGCAGCCGGATCGCGATTGTGGGACCGTCAGGGGCAGGCAAGTCGACGCTGGCGCGCCTCTTGTTCCGGTTCTACGATGTGACATCGGGTGCGATCCGGATCGACGGGCAGGACATTCGCGCTGTCACGCAAAAGAGCGTGAGGGAGGCGATCGGGATCGTGCCCCAGGATACGGTCTTGTTCAATGACACGCTCGGGTTCAACATCGGCTATGGCCGGCAGGGGGCAACTCCCGCTGAAATCGATGAGGCTGTCCGGGCAGCGCAGCTTGACAGCTTTGTGCGCAAGCTTCCTGAGGGGCTTCAAACCCGGGTTGGCGAACGCGGCCTGAAGCTTTCGGGTGGTGAGAAGCAGCGCGTGGCCATTGCCCGGGCAATCCTCAAGAATCCTCCCATCCTCATTCTCGATGAAGCGACAAGTGCGCTCGACAGTGCGACCGAGGCGGACATTGCCGATGCCCTGCTGGCTGCCGGAGCGGGCCGGACGACGATTGTCATCGCTCACCGGCTTTCAACGATTGCCGATGCGGACTGGATCCTGGTGCTGGAGGATGGCCGGATTGTAGAGGAGGGAACGCACACCATGCTTCTGGCGCAAGACGGCAGCTACCGGGCGATGTGGGACTTGCAGGCGGCAGAGCACGCCGATGCCGGCACGGCTGGGCTCTGAGCCGAGGCGGGTTCTGGCGGGGCTCAGACGAGCGCGTTCCAGACCAGGAGGAAGCCCACGGCAAAGCCGACCGCGACGGAAACTGCGGCAGGCTTCCAGAGTGCGTGCAGCGACATCCTCGACCCCTCGCTCGCAGGGCGCCCCCCGCCCTGCAACCCGCCCCCTCTTGCCTTCTCGCCCCCGTGTTCGCCCCCGTGTTCGCCCCCTTGTGCGACCCCTTGTTCGCCTCAGGGCCTTGCCAACTCCCACCACTGGCCGAGTGCGGGCACCCGTGGTCTTCTGAGCGAGCACGCCCTTGCTGGCCTTAGCTGCTCAGCGTTCCAATTGCATGACACAGCGCAGCATGTCCTGCAATCCTTTGGCAATGCTGCAATGGTTAATGGCGGCCACGGGCTCAGGCGAGGCTGGCAGCGCGGCTGGGTCCTTCCGGGCGCCCCTCGACGAATTGCTCGACCCAAGGGTTGCCTGAGCGGTCGAGTGCGTCGACCGGGCCTTCCCACATCATCCGGCCTTCGGCGAGCATGGCGACGCGATCGGCGATGAGTCGGGCAGAGTCCATGTCATGGGTGATCGAAAGCGCTGTTGCGCCAAGGGCTGCGACCTGCTCGCGGATGAGGCGGTTGATGACGCCAGCAATAATGGGATCAAGGCCTGTGGTCGGCTCGTCGAAGAAAAGGATGTCGGGCCTGGCGCAGATGGCGCGGGCAAGCGCCACCCGCTTCTGCATTCCGCCGGAAAGTGCGGCCGGCTTGAGGTCAGCAACGTCTGCGCCAAGGCCGACCTTGGCGAGCTCTTCGATGGCGCGTGCTCTGAGCTCGGCGGCGCGCCCGGAGCGTCCGGCCGTCAGCGCGAAGGTGACGTTGCGCCAGACGGGAAGGGAGTCGAAGAGGGCACCACCCTGGAAGAGCATGCCAAAGCGGGCGCGCGCCAAGTCGCGCTTGCGGCCAGACATGCGGACAAGGTCCTCGCCGTCGAGCAGGATGGAGCCACTGTCGGGCGCAAGCAGGCCGAGGACGCATTTCAGGAGCACCGACTTGCCAGCACCCGAGCCTCCGATGACAACCATCGACTGGCCGGGCCAGATGTCGAGATCAACGCCGTCAAGAACCTGCTTGGCGCCGAAGCGCTTGCGCACGCCGCGCAGGGACAGGCGGGGCAAAGTCATGCGCCGAACACCAGCACCGTGATGACGAGGTTGGCAAGGAGGATGAGGATGAAGGCGGCGACCACGGCATTGGTGGTGGCGCGGCCGACTCCGGCAGCGCCGCCGCTGGAGCGATAGCCGTTGTAGCAGCCCGCAAGGGCCAGGATGAATCCGAATACGGCGGCCTTGACGAGCGAGGAGCGCGTGTCCTCCCATTCGAGGTAGCGGGCGGTGGTCACGAGATAGGCAGTGCTGTTGAAGCCGAGCCGGGTGGTTGCAATGAGAAAACCGCCGAGCACGCCGATGATGTTGGCAATGATGACGAGAAGCGGAAGCATCAGCGTCGACGCCAGGAGGCGCGGAGCGATGAGGTAGCGAAACGGGTCTGTGCGCAGGGTGACAAGCGCGTCGATCTGCTCGGTCACCCGCATGGTCGCAATTTCGGCAGCCATGGCGCTTGCAACTCGGCCGGCAACCATGAGGCCTGCAAGCACTGGGCCAAGTTCGCGGACAATGGCAATGACAGTGATGGCTGGCACGGTTGACTCGGCGTTGAAGCGGCTGCCGCCGACGAAGACCTGCTGGGCGAGTGCAGCCCCAGTGAACAGCGCAGTCAGCCCAACGACGGGAAGCGAAAACCAGCCGACAAGGGCCATCTGCTCGAGGAGACGAGCCGGATACCAGGGTGGCCGAGCCGCGCGCACCAGGGCCTCGACTGCAAACAGGGCCATGCGGCCGAGCGCGCCAAGGGCTGCGATTGCAAAGGTGCCGATGGCGATCAGCAGACGGGCAAGCGCCGTCATGCGGCAACCCGCTCGAACCGCCGGCCGAGCATCACCAGAAGCTCATACTGCGAAAGGCCGGATGCAGCAGCAAGACGAGGCAAGTCGAAATCAAGCCTGAGCCAATCCCCTTCGGTCACATCAGCGCGCGTCACATCCACGGCAATCATATCCATCGAAATGCGGCCGACGGCAGGGCAAATCCGGTCTCCAGCCGAGAAGCGGAGCGCCGGCGCAAGAGCGCGCAACATGCCGTCGGCATAGCCGAGGTTGAGGGTTGCAACCCGTGCTGGGCCAGGCGCACGCCAGGTGGCGCCATAGCCGACTGGCGCACCGGGCGCGAGTGGCTTCACCTGGATGACGCGCGCAGCAATGGAGGCAACCCGCCGCACCCTGGCAGCAGGATGCGGCAGGCCGCCGTAGAGCCCGAGGCCGGGGCGGACAAGATCAAAGGCGAAGGCGGGGCCCCGGCAGATGGCAGCCGAGTTGGCGAGGCTGTAGCGATAGCGAGGCGCGGCCGCGGCAAGGGCACGTAAGCGCGCGCATTGGGCCTCGGCCATCGGGTTGTCGGGCTCATCGGCAGTTGCGAGGTGGCTGTGGATGGTTGCGACCGGAACGGCTGTTATGGCCGCCTGGACATCATCCGGGGCAAGGCCAAGTCGGTGCATGCCGGTCTCAACCATGAGGTCGGCCGGGCGGCCCGGAAAGGCCGAAGCCCAAGCGGCAACCTGTGCTTGCGTATTGAGGACGGGGCGCACCCAGGGCAGCCGGGCTGCCACTGGGGCCTCTTCGCTCGTGAAGCCGTGGAGGACGAGCACCTCGGCCCCGGCACCGGGCGGGCCAAGCGCATCCGCCTCGGCAAAGGTCGAAACGAGGAACGAGCGGGCGCCCTCGGCGTAGAGGGTCTCCACCACCAGCCGGGCGCCGAGACCATAGCCGTCGGCCTTGACCGCAGCGGCAGCAGGCACGCCGGCCCGGTCGCGGAACCAGCGCCAGTTCGCTGCCAGGGCCTCGCGGTCGATCATGATGCGAAGCGGAATCACGCGCGCCTGCCTAGGCCAAGGCCGCGGTCCGGCCTAGCTAATCCTTCAGAATCTGGTTCAGTTCGATGAAGGTGCCGTCAGGATCAAAGAAGTTGCAGCCAAGCACACGGATGGGCGGCCCGCCATTGCGGCCCGCATAGATCTGTAGCCGAGGCTCAGCCGTCATGCGGACTCCGGGAACCGCCTTGGCCATGGCACAGCGGGTCCTGGCGTCGTCGGTGTTGGCAACCAGCACATGGCCGCCCAAACCGAGGCGTGTCGGGTAGGGGCCTGGGTCGGGGAGCGGCGGGTCGGTAAATTGCATGAGGCCGATCCAGCCAATCCATGGGTCGTTGCCGTTCAAGAGCACGAGCCGAGTCATGTTGCCGGGCACGCCAGCCGGAAGTGCGATACCTGAGACCCTGATCTCGGAATCATAGTTGATGCGCAGCCCCAGCACGTCGCGGTAGAGTTTCAGGCTGTGCTCAATATCGCGGACCAGGATGGTGAGGCGCCGGATGTCGGTTGGAACGCGCTCGGCCGGGGCCTCGACCCCGGCGGCGCGCGGTGCGGGTGCCGGGGGTTCGGCAGCAGCAGCAAGGAGGAGCAGGAGGATCATGCGTCGGGCCCGAGGCTTTCGTCGAGGTCGCGGGGGCGGACGAAGCGGATGAGCCTGCCCTCCCCTTCCCGGATCAAGGCAAGCGAATCGCAGGCGAATGCAAGCGTTGCAAGGGCTGCAGTCGGGTATTTCTCGACGATGGCAGCACGCAAGGGCGCGTCGTCTTCAGGCGTGAGAAGGAGAGCAAGATCCTCAAGACCGGGGTTGTGCCCAACGAGGAGCAAATGCGGGACATCCTCCGTCGTCTGGAGGAGATCAAGGAGACCGACTGCCGAGGCCATGTAGATCCGCCGGTCAAGGATGGCGCCGAGGCTCCGGCCGAGACCTTCCTCCACGCCCTCGAGGGTCTCAAGCACCCGGACGGCGGGCGAGGCGAGCACGCGATCGAAAACGAGCCCAGTGTCGTGGAGATACTGGCCCATGCGCACAGCCGCGCGGCGGCCACGGGCATTCAAGGGCCGGTCGAAGTCGCGCTGGATGGGATCATCCCAGCTCGACTTGGCATGGCGCAGCAGGCTCAGCGTTCGCAACCCCATCCTCTCGCTGCTGCCTTCCCTGGCTCCCCTAGGAAGGTGGCGGCTGGCTGGCAAGCGCTCCCAAGAAAGGCCGCGGTTTCCGCGGCAATCTCGGCAAGCGGCAGCCGGCAGACTGGGACAGTCTTGGGGAAGGCGGAAAGGAGCCGCGATGGCACTTGCGGCCCCAGGAGCACAAAGACGCCGCGATCATCCGCTCGACGGATGAGCCGGCCGAAGGCCTGGGCAAGACGGCGGCGGACCTGTTGATCCTCATGGGCTTGCCCGCCGCCGGCAGCACGGCGCGCCGTCTCAAGAATGGTTGGCCTGGACCAGGGCACGCCTTCGAAGATGAGGAGGCGCAGCGAATCACCGGGGACATCGACTCCGTCCCGAAGCGCGTCGGTGCCAAAGAGCGAAGCCCGGCGGTCGGCACGGAACAGCTCGACCAGGGTTCCTGCATCCATGGGATCGACATGCTGGGCAAAGAGCGGCAGGCCCTCGGCAGCGAGCTGGTCGGCAAGCCGGGCGTGGACTGCCTTCAGCCGCGCAATGGCTGTGAAGATGCCAAGCGTGCCGCCACCGGCGGCTCGGATGAGGCGGGCGAAGGCGAGCGCGAGCATGGCCGGATCGCGCGGAGTCACGTCGGTTGCAATGAACACGCGGGCCTGGCGTGCATGATCAAATGGGCTTTCGGCACGGAACAGGCGTGGCGCGGTGGGCAGATAGGGCGCGCCGATGGCAGATGCGAGGGAGCGCTGATCATCCTCGGCCTCGGCCAAGGTCGCGGAGGTGACAGCAACGCCGTCGGCCCGGCTGAGCACAGCCCGCGCCAGCGGCTCGAGCGGGTCAAGCCAGTGGCGGAACAGGCCGATATCGCGTTCGCTGCCGCTGGCGCGGATGATCGCGAACCAGTCGACGAAGCGCGGATCGGGTGCACCTCCAACCCGCGCGAGCATCTTGCGCCAGGCGTCAACCAGAGTGACGCGATCGGCAAGCCCGGCCTGCGCCGCCTCGATCCGAGCAAGGCCGGGGGCATCGAGCCAGTCCGGCCGGACATTTGCCACCCGGTCCAGCTCGACGCCGAGCCGAACCATGGCCTGGCGCAGCACGTCAAGCGCGCGCGCGGCTGCTTCGGCCGCCTCGACGAGGCCAGGCAAGGGGTCGGCAATCGCGGTCTCGAGGCTGTGGCCGAGCTCGCTGTCCTCGGCACGAGTCAACACCTGCCGGCGGACGCAGGCAAGGAAAGTCTCGACCGGGCCTTCGGGTGCATCAGCGCCAAGGCGGTCGAGCCACTGGTCGGCGGGGAGCGCGGTGGCGGCTTCGCACACCTTCGCAAGCGCGGCGGCGCCGGCCCCGTCATGGGCGGCAAGGTCGAGGAGGCGGGCAGCGAGGCCACGCCGGCGGCCGCTATGCCTGCCGCTTCGCTCGGGGCCGAGGATCCAGCGGCGAAGCTCGATCGCCTCGCCGCCTGAAAGCAGCAGCGAAAAGGCGCCATCGGCTGCGTCGAACAGGTGATGGCCTTCGTCGAAGATGAGCCGGCGCGGAACCTCGCCGCCGCCGCGGGCGGCAACCGACATGGTGAGCGCATGGTTCGCAATCACGAGCGAGGCCTGCTGGGCGGTGCGGACGCTTCGCTCAATAAAGCAGGCTCGGAAATGCGGGCAGGCGGCACGGATGCATTCGCCGCGCCGGTCGGTGAGCGCAGGTAAGCCAACACGGCTGCGGAACAGGGCCGGAAGCCAGCCTGGCAAGTCGCCGCCCACCATGTCGCCGTCGGCCGTGAAGCGGGCCCAGCGGGCGATGAGCTCAACAAGGACGGCGCCACGCCCGGACACGCCCGTCCGCAGCGCATCCTCAAGATTCAAGAGACAGAGATAATTCTCCCGCCCCTTGCGCACCGCAATGGCGCGGCCACCGATGCGAGACGGCAAACTTGCCCGGGTCTCGGCCAGGAGCTGGCGCTGGAGCGCGCGCGTGTACGTCGAGATCCAGACTGCGCCGCCAGTTTTCATGGCGTGGAGGGCAGCCGGAGCAAGATAGCCAAGAGTCTTGCCGATTCCCGTCCCCGCCTCGGCGACAACAAGGTTGGGGCCTTCCTTCTCCTCCCTTGGCTGGAGCGCGTGGAGCATGGCTTGCGCATAGGCGCGCTGCATTGGCCGGGGTTCCCGGCGGCTTCCGCGCATCTTCTCAAGGGTCGAATCGACTTCGGCCTGCGCAAGCCGGACGGGGCGGGCCGCCGGGCGAGGCGGCATCTCCTCGAACTTCGGGAGCGCCTCGAACAGCGACGCTTCGGGTCGGGGCGGTGCCGGCAGCCGCTGCTTCACTTCGGCTGCCCAGCCCCAGCCGCGCCGAGCGAGCCGCAGCGCGCTTTCGAATGCACCGGCGCGCGCTGGCCACCTGGGCTCCAGGAGCGGGGCAAGAAGTGCGGCAGCAGCGCTCGAGAGGAAGGCCGTCTCGGCGGCAGGGCCCTCCGGCGGGGACAGGCCGAGGAAAGCGGCCAGCCCTGCTGCCGAGGGAACGAGGAACTGCGCCGGGTAGACGAAGGCGAAGAGTTCAAGGAGATCAAGACCCGAGCATTCGGCAAGGCCAAGCCGGGCCGCAGTCATCGGCGCATTGAGGAGAAGGTGGGGGGTTTCCGCCAGCCGCCGGGCGGCGGCGCGCGGATCGACCGGCTCCGCTTCCTGGCCAGGCTCTGCGATCCAGGCAGCGCCGTGGGTTGCGACGCACGCCGGATATGGCAAGGAAGTGGCCATGGAGACAGGTCTTGCCGCATTCCCTGCCGAAGAGCTAGCCGAGCTGCGCGCGGAAGCTGCAGTCAACAAGGCCTGGCCGTTTGAGGAAGCGCGCAAGATTATCGCCCGTTACCCGAACGGCTTTCCCGAAGACGGCGTGCTGTTCGAGACTGGCTATGGTCCCTCGGGCCTGCCGCACATCGGCACCTTTGGCGAGGTGGCGCGAACGACCATGGTGCGGCGCGCGTTCGAGCTCATGTGCCCGGGCGTTCCAACCAGGCTCATTGCCTTTTCCGATGACATGGACGGGATGCGCAAGGTGCCACCCGGCCTGCCGAAGCAGGAGATGCTGAAGGCCCATCTCGACCGGCCGCTGACCGCCGTTCCCGACCCCTTTGGAACCCATGAGAGCTTCGGCGCCCACAACAATGCGCGGCTCCGGGCCTTCCTCGACCGGTTCGGCTTCGACTATCAGTTCCTGTCTGCAACCGACTGCTACCGCTCCGGCCGGTTCGACTCGGTGCTGCTTTCCATCCTCGAACACTATGACGAGGTGGTGGACGTGGTGCTCCCCACACTTGGGCCCGAACGGCGAGCAACCTACGCCCCCTTCCTCCCGATTTGCCCAGGCACCGGGCGTGTCCTGCAGGTGCCCATCGTGGAGCGTGACCTGGCGGCCGGCACCATCAGCTATGACGATCCCGAGACTGGCGCGCGCGTGACCGTCCCAGTGACAGGCGGGCACGCCAAGTGCCAGTGGAAGGTGGATTGGGCGATGCGCTGGGTGGCGCTTGGTGTCGATTATGAGATGGCGGGCAAGGACTTGATCGACTCGTTCACACTTTCATCACAGATCGCACGGATCCTCGGGGGCCGCCCGCCCGAAGGGTTCATCTACGAGCTGTTCCTGGATGCCGAAGGGGCCAAGATTTCCAAGACCAAGGGCAATGGCCTCACCATCGAGGAATGGCTGGCCTACGCTCCGCCCGAGAGCCTTGCGCTTTACATGTACCAGCAGCCGCGGGTGGCAAAGAAGCTCCACGCTGGCGTCATTCCGCGAGCGATGGAGGAGTATTTCCAGTTCGCCGCCGCCTTTCCAGCCCAGCCGGCAAAGGAACGGCTGGGAAACCCGGTCTTCCATGTCCACAATGGGCCGCCGCCGCCACTGCCACCCGTCAGCTTCGGGCTGCTCCTGAATCTCGTGGCGGTCGCGGGCCAGGCCAACGCCCATGTGATTGGCGACTATCTGCAGCGCTATGCCCCAGCTTCAGACCCGGTTGGCGACCCGCGGCTTGCGGCCATGATCGAGCATGCCCTTGCCTTCCACCGCGACCATGTGGCCCCGACGCTCGCGCGGCGCCTGCCTGATGCCAAGGAGGCAGCAGCGCTCGTCGAGCTTGCCGACTGGCTCGCCGCCAATCCCGACGCACCGGCCGAGGCGATCCAGAACGAAGTCTACGCAATCGGCAAGCGCCACGGCTTCGAGCCCTTGCGGCGCTGGTTCCAGGCCCTATACGAGATCCTCCTTGGCCGCAGTGACGGGCCACGCATGGGAACATTCATCGCCCTGTATGGAACCGGTGCGACAAGGCGGCGCATCAACGAATCCCTGCGCGAGACCATCCCATGATTCCCATGCTTGTCCTGGCTGTTCTGCTCGCAGCGCCGGCGGGTGCCACGCCAGCCGTCGAAGCCTTCGCTGCCGGCCGATGGAATGAGGCGGCAGCCCTCGGTCGCAAGGGGACGAGCGCAGCCGACCGGATTGCCGAGGCCCGGGCGCTCTCGGTGATCGCGACCTACCAGGTGACCGACAAGGCCCGCGCGCGGGTGCTTCTCGAGGAAGCGGTTGCCGCAACCGACCAGGCAGTCGCCGCCGAGCCCCGCAACATGCGCGCCCTCCTCGAACGCGCGATCGTGACCGGCTATCTTGGCAAGCTCAAGGGCTCCGCCGGCAATGCCAAGGCCTCGCGCCGCGATGTCGAGACGGTTTTGGCGCGCGAGCCCGACAATGCGCTCGCCCATGCGATCCTCGGCGGCTGGCATGGCGAAACCGTTGCAACTGTCGGCCCCTTTCTCGCCCGGACGACAGTCGGCGCGCGCAAGGAGGAGAGTATCCGCCATTTCGACCGCGCCATCGCGCTCGATGGTGGCTCCGTGCTCTATCCCGTCTTCTATGCCTTCACACTGCTTGCGCTTGATCCCGGCAATGCCCCCAAAGCCGAGACCCTGCTCGCGCGCGCCGAGCGCAACCGCCCTGCTGACGCCTATGAGCGGCTGGTCCAGGCAAGGGGGCGGCAAGTGCTCGAGGCCCTGCGCGATCGCGATCCCGCGCGCGCTGCGATGCTCGCCAGGCGGCTGTCGCCACTGGGCCAGATCAGCTAGGGTTTCGGCGCTGCCGACGCCTGCCCCGCCCGCGGCAGACGGCGCAACCGGAACGCACGCCAGTCTCAGGGCATCGGAATGATGCGGCCCGCCGTCATCACGAAAACGGGCCGTGTGAGCGCGGCAGGGTCAGTGAGCGGGTCGCCATCGAAGGCGGCGATGTCGGCGAACTTGCCAGGCGCAAGCGTGCCGATGTCCTCGAGCATCCCAAGCATGGTGGCGGCTCCGGTCGTGGCCGAGACCAGCGCTGCGCGCGGGCTCATGCCACCTTTTTCGACCATGAGGGCGAATTCCTCCCCATTCCTGCCATGCTCGAACACGCCAGCATCGGTGCCAAAGGCAATCGGAACACCTGCGCGAACCGCAGCATGAAGGGCCCTGCCCCAGGCCGCAACCGCCTGGCGGGCCTTCACTTCAACGACAGGCGTGTAGATGGACTTGCCAAGCCGGTCGACGAGGCCCTGGGTTGCCATGAGGGTGGGGACGAACCAGGTGCCGCGCTCGCGCAGGATCCGCATGGTGGCAGCGCTCATGAAGGTGCCATGCTCGATCGAAACCGCCCCGGCAGTGGCAGCCCCGGCAATCCCGCTGTCGCCATGGGCGTGGGCTGCGACCTTGAGGCCAAGGCTGGTCGCCGCCTCGACGATGGCGCGCATCTCGGCATCGGTGAAATGCTTCTCAAGCCCGCGCGCCTGCTGCGAGAGGACACCACCAGTCGCCGTAATCTTGATGACATCAACGCCGCGCTGCGCGGCTTCGCGCACGCGGGCCATGCATTGCTCGGCGCCTGTGCAGGTGTTGTGATTGGAAAGCGCTGCCAGCACTTCGGGGCGGTAGCCGGTCACGTCGCCATGACCCCCGATGATGGAGATGGCCGGGCCTGAGGCGAGGATGCGGGGGCCGGGCAGCTCGCCATCGCGGATGGAATCGCGCAGTGCGAGCGCAGTCAGCGGCGCGGAGCCCAGATCGCGCACGGTTGTAAAGCCAGCGCGCGCAGTCACAAGCGCATTTTTGGCGCCGATCGCAACATGGCGCTCAGGCGGCACCGTCACAGCATAAAGGGGGCCGCGGCCAGGATCGCTGGTGATATGGACATGGCAGTCGATGAGACCAGGCACGACTGTCGCCTTGCCAAGATCAACCAGTCGCGCACCGGAAGGAAGAACCGCCTCATGCCCGAGGATGGCCGTAATCCGCTGACCTTCAACGAGAAGGGTGGCCGGTACCGGCATGCCGGAGCGCGGATCCGCAAGGAGGCGGGTAGTGCGGATCGCAATGATTTCGGCAGCAGCCGGGAACGCGAGAAGCAAGGCCGCAAGCGCCACCAGAAGGCATCGCAAATGGCATCTCCCTTTTGGTCTTGAGGCTGTCTTCCTGCCGACGTCCTATCCCGTTGACAAGGAGGCTGGCGCTGGCGTATGAGCCGCTGCCTCGCGCAGGCCCTGCCTTGCGCTCCTGTTCGGGCCCTGAGGCTGGGCCCTTTTGTTGAGGTTTGCGATGTTCGCGGTGGTTCGCACGGGCGGAAAACAGTATCGGGTTGCGCCCGAAGATCGCATCACAGTCGAGCGTCTGCCGGGCGAGGCGGGTGACACGGTTGCGCTCGATGTGCTGCTGCTGGCCGAGAATGGCGCGCTCAAGGCCGTCAAGGGGATCAAGGCGACCGCCGAGATCCTGGCCCAGAACAAGGGCGAGAAGGTCATCATCTTCAAGAAGCGGCGGCGCCACAACTACCGCCGCAAGAACGGGCATCGCCAGCTGCAGACGGTGCTGCGCATCGTCTCGATCGCCTGATCGCGCTACCCAGGAGGTCACCATGGCACACAAGAAGGCAGGCGGCTCCTCGCGCAACGGCCGGGACTCGGCCGGCCGAAGGCTGGGGGTCAAGAAGTTTGGCGGCGAGGCCGTTCTTGCTGGCAACATCCTCGTGCGGCAGCGGGGCACGAAATTCTATCCCGGCACCAATGTCGGGATCGGCCGCGATCACACGCTCTTTGCAACTGCCGACGGCGCGGTCCGCTTCCATGAAGGCAAGCTCGGCCGGAAATATGTCTCGGTCGTGGTCGAGGCGGCGGCCGCCAAGTAACCTCGCCACCGGTCGGGCGCGCACGAGGCCGGGCGCCTGCCCGGCCTTTTCCTTGTCCGGCGGTTCCCTTCCATGATGTTCCTCGACCAGGCCAAGATCCATTTGCGCTCTGGCTGGGGAGGCGACGGCTGCGTCTCGTTCCGGCGCGAGAAGTTCCTCGAGTTCGGCGGGCCAGATGGCGGCGACGGCGGCCGAGGTGGCGACATCATTTTTGAGGCCGTGCCTGGCCTCAACACGCTCATCGACTTTCGCTACAAGCAGCATTTCCGCGCCCCGCGCGGAACCCATGGCATGGGTGCGAACCGGACGGGTGCAGCCGGCGCAGATCTCGTGATTCCCGTGCCGGTTGGAACCCAAGTGCTGGCCGATGACGAAGCGCGCACGCTTCTTGCGGACCTGGTCTCACCCGGCCAGCGTGTCGTGCTGCTGAAAGGCGGCGATGGCGGCAAGGGCAATGCCCATTTCAAGTCTTCCACCAACCGGGCGCCGCGCCAGTTCCAGAAGGGCTTCCCAGGCCAGGAAATGTCGGTCTGGCTGCGCTTGAAACTCCTCGCCGATGTCGGCCTCCTCGGCCTGCCCAATGCCGGGAAATCGAGCCTTCTCAATGCCATCACTCGGGCGAATGCGAAGGTTGGGGCCTATGCCTTCACCACGCTGAAGCCCCAGCTCGGGGTGGCAGCGCACCGCGGCCGCGAAGTGGTGGTGGCCGACATTCCCGGCCTCATCGAAGGTGCAGCCGAAGGTCTTGGCATCGGCGACCGGTTCCTTGGCCACATCGAGCGCTGCCGCGTCCTGTTGCATCTCGTCGACGCAACGAGCCCGCACCCGATGCGAGACTACCGCACCGTGCGCGCCGAGCTCGAAGCCTATGGCGCTGGCCTCGCCGCCAAGCCGGAAATCCTGCTCCTCTCCAAGGCGGATGCGGCAAGCCCGGCGCGCCTTGCGCAGGCGCGGCGGAACCTCGCCCGGGCCTCGGGCCAGGAGCCGCTCGCCATCTCCTCGGCGACCGGCGAGGGGCTTTCTGCCATGCTCGACCGTGTGCTGGAAGCCCTCGGCCTGCCGGCGGCCGAGCCCGTACCCGCTGCCGCCGCATGGTCGCCGCTCTGAGCAGGTCCTCATGAGCACCGACGCGCGGCTCGGCCCGTTCCGCGACGCGGCGCGCCTCGTCGTCAAGGTGGGATCCTCGCTGCTGGTGGCAGCCGACGGCAGCGCCCGGCGGGAATGGCTCGCGACACTTGCCAGCGATGTCGCCGCCTGCGCGGCCCGTGGGCAGCGCATCATCCTGGTCTCGTCGGGCGCGATTGCGCTCGGGGCGCGGCTGCTGGGGCTCAGGGGCGGCGGGCGGGCCAGCCTCGAGGATGCGCAGGCCGCAGCAGCTGTGGGCCAGATCCGGCTTGCCGG